>NZ_JBHSBQ010000001.1:0-44253 GCF_042650665.1 Microvirga sp. GCM10011540
TCATGAAGTCGTAGGCGATCGAGAAGTGGCTGGCGGCGCCGCCGATGGACTGGCGCAGGGACTGGCTGATCTCGGAACGCTCCGAGCCGGCCACGTCGGTGAAGCGCGAGGAGGAGAACTGGTCGCCCTTGCGCACTTCGAAGCGGTAGATGTCGCTGGTGGGGTTGTAGGCGAAGCTGTGATTGTACTCGGCGCTGACCATGAAAGCGTAGTTGTCCATGACGAACGTGTCGTTGTCATAGGTGGTCGGACGCCATTGAGACGCTGAAAATGTCATTGGATTGTGCCCCTTCATGTCCCTCTTTTGCGAGGGTTCTTGAAGTATTAATTTCAGACTTATACTTGGTTCGAACAGACAAATATTCTGGTTATAGAATTAAAACAGTCTGTCCGGCGGGTGGGATGCTTGAACCAAATAATTCAAGCGAACGACCGTCGAATACCCAGGCTCCCGAAAAGGTGTCTTGCGATATTTGGACAGTTATTTGTGATTTTGCGCCAGCTTGATCTTCTGTGGACGGAGTATGTCTGAAGCTGGTCTACATGCCGGGCTCGGTGTGGCGTAAACTTGGCGGCATTGTGTCTTTCGGCCGCGACGCGCCCCGCTTCCAGGTGGCGATTCGCGGGTGTGAAGGCACGCGCAAGGAGATTCGCCGGCTGCATCCGGCTATTTGGGGGTATCCGGCCGCCGCTCGGCAGACGGCAAGGGAGCAGGGATAGGGCGGCAGCGGCATCGAAGCGTCCACTGGCGCTCTTCGCCCCGTGGACCAGGAGTGGGATGCTCAACAGGCGAGCAGGTCCGGCTGAGGGGGGTGCAAGGCTGCCGGATGAGGCGGTGTTCAGCGCGACCTCATTCCCTCCCCCTTGTGGGGAGGGCCAGGGTGGGGGTGTGAGCGATAGCCTATGACGGTGTGGCGCCCACACCCCCACCTCCACCTCCTCCCCACAAGGGGGAGGAGAGCAGGTTGGCGCCACCCGCGTGAGCCTTCGAACCGGCCGAACTCGTGGGGGAGGAGAGCCGGTCGGCTCCACTCCCGTCATGGCCGGGCCATCCCGGCCATCCACGCTTTCAAGTGGCGTTGGGGCCTCCACGCCGTCATTCCGGGGCGGCTCGCTAGAGCCGAGCCCGGAACCCATAGCCGCTGACGGCGCAGGATGAAGCGAAGCGCTCACAGTCTTTTCTTGAACCTGTCGAGTTTATGGGTTCCGGGCTCCGCTGCGCGGCCCCGGAATGACGGCAACGCACACCTTTGTCATTCCCGGCCGGAGCGCAGCGGAGGGGAAGGGAATCCACCGATGCGCACCAGCCGAAGAATGGATCCCCTTCCCGCACTTCATGCGCCAGGGAGACACCGCAACACCAGCAGAAACGTTCCCACTTTGTTCTTGACACTTGTGCCAAGCTAAGCTATATCGTTCCTGTCCGGTCCACCGAGGGGCGCGCTCGCGAGGCGTCGTGATTGTGGGACCGGACACAGTCCTGCGCCGGAGGGGAACGCACCCTCCTGCGGCAGGAGGCCCAGGCACCCGCCCTGGGGCCGGAGCGGGTCGCAGGCCCGGCCGCACCAGGCGTGCGGCGTTCGCCTGCGGCCGTTCACGGACCAGCGCCGCCTGTTCGCCTGAAAAGAACCGTGCGCGAGGGGCCATCCGGCTCTTCCCTCTCCACCACCACCCTTCGAGCCGGTTCGCTCCTCGCGCCCCCTCGACTGCCACAAGGCCGCGCGCATACGCCCGCAGCCCGAAAACCCATGCCTTTTCCAGCCTCGTTCCATGCCTGTGTCGGTTCCGATTCTCCGCAGAGCCGAGAAAGGAGATTCATGTTCCACACCGGCTCTTGCCTTCTCCCGGCTGTCCCTTCGTCCGAGCCCTCGCGGCGCGCCCTCGCGGAAACGGACCGCGGCTCAATAGCCCCGCTTCACATCCGCCAGAGCCCGGCCGAGGGCATCGGCCAGGGATTCCCGCTCGGGCGGGGAGAGGTCGTGGGCGAAGACCACCTTCTGGCCCCGGGAGGTCAGGGTCAGCTCCTGCAGGCCGAACTCGTCGTCCTCCTGCCGGTTCACCCGGGTCCAGAGCGGATTGAAGCGCCATTCCCGCACCTCGCCCCGGTGCGTGACCTTGCGTAGGAGAAGGCGGATCGGCGTCAGTTCCAGGAGTTCGAAGGCCTCGCCCTGTCGGTAGCTGACCCGGAACGCGATATAGAGGCCGAGGAAATCGAGGCCGAAGAAGCCGGCCACGGGCCAGAAGCCCATGACGAGGAAGGGAATGCTGGCAACCAGGGAGGTGAGGCACACGAGGACCATCACGATCCTGAAGCCCTGCGGGCTCAGGGACCGGTGCGGCCGGATCACGGCCGAGAAGACGGGGCGCTCGAACCGCTCGGAGTCCGCCGATGTCAGCTTGCCGCTTGCCATAGTCCAGATATAACGCAGACATGTCCGATCTGAAGCGGTCACCCCGCCGTATTTCCAAACCCAAGGCAAGTCCCGCCGCGCCCGCGAAGGGTGCGGCCAAAACGCCGCGCGCCCGCGCGCCCAAGCCGGTCGACCGGACGACGATGATCGAGATCTTCCGCCGCTTCCACGAGGCGATGCCGGAGCCCAAGGGCGAACTCGAACACACCAATCCCTACACGCTGCTCGTCGCCGTGGCGCTCTCCGCCCAGGCGACGGACGTGGGCGTCAACAAGGCCACCCGCGAGCTGTTCCGCATTGCCGATACGCCGCAGAAGATGCTGGCCCTGGGCGAGGACGGGCTGAAGGCGCACATCAAGAGCCTGAACTTCTTCAACACCAAGGCGAAGCACGTCATCGCCTTCTCCCGCAGGCTGGTGGAGGAATTCGGCGGCGAGGTGCCGAACTCCGTCGAGATCCTGGAAAGTTTTCCGGGCGTCGGGCGCAAGACCGCGAGCGTGGTGGTCAACATCGCGTTCGGCGATCCGCGCGTCGCGGTCGACACGCATATCTTCCGCGTCACCAACCGCATTCCGCTCGCCGTCACCAGGACGCCGCTGGACACGCAGGTGGCGCTCGAGGCCCTGATCCGGGACGAATACCGGCTCCACGCCCATCACTGGCTGATCCTGCACGGCCGCTACGTGTGCAAGGCGCGCAAGCCCGAGTGCTGGCGCTGCCCGATCAGCGACCTGTGCCGCTATCCGGACAAGACGCTGGGATAGGAGAGGCGAGGCGGCAGCCGTCTCACCCGAAGACGATCAGGCCGGCGAGGCCGGCCGCGCCGACGACGATGCGCCACAGGGCGAACGGCACGTAGCCGTGGCGCGACACGTAGTCGAGCAGGACCTTCACCACCACGAGCGCCGACAGGAAGGCCGCGATGAAGCCCGCGACGATGATCGCGACATCGTTGGCGGACAGGATGCCGTAGTTCTTCAGCAGGTCGTAGGCGAAGGCGCCGCCCATGGTCGGCATGGCGAGGAAGAACGAGAACTCCGCCGCCGCCCGCTTGCTCGCGCCCAGCAGCATCGCGCCCACGATGGTGGCTCCCGAGCGCGAGACGCCGGGCACCATCGCCATGCACTGGATGAAGCCTATCTTGAGGTACATCGAAAGGGGAAAACGGGTCGCGTCCCGGTGCTCTTCCTTCAGCGGCAGGCCGTCGACCAGGAGCAGCACGAAGCCGCCCGCGATCAGCGTCATGCACACGATCCAGGGATTGAAGAGCACCTCCTTGATGAAGCCGTGCAGCACGGCGCCGATGAGCGCCGCGGGCAGGAACGCGATGAGGACGCCGATGACGAAACGGCGCGCATCCGGGTCGTGCGGCAGGGCCTTGGCGATGGTCCAGAGCCTGTTGAAGTAGACCGTCAGGATCGCCAGGATCGCGCCGAGCTGGATCAGCACCTCGAAGGTCTTGCCGGTGGATTCGAAGCCGAGGAAGTGGCCGACGAGGAGCAGGTGCCCGGTGGACGAGACCGGCAGGAACTCGGTCAGTCCTTCGATGAGGCCCAGGAAAAGAGCCTCGATGATTTGCGTCATCGTTGAAAATCCTTGAATCGGCGCCAGATGCAGGGGTGTACCCCGGACTGTCAAGGAGGCTTGCGCATGCTGTGCCGCCGGCTTGCATCCGGCACATGGGATTCACCAAAACTCCTTACCGACCCTTAACGAAGCGCGGCCTTATTCTCGCCCTCTGTTTCGCGTCTGACACGCTCATGGCCATCCTGCACTCCTATCCCTTCTGCCCGCACTCGCGGTTTGCCCGTTTGATCCTGGCCGAGCTGGGGATTGGCGCACATATTCTCGAGGAGAAGCCATGGGAGCGGCGCATGCCGTTCCTCGAGATCAACCCGAGCGGATCGCTTCCTCTCTTCATCGACGAGGATGGGCTGGCGGTGCCGGGCGCCTCCATCATCGCGGAATATCTCGACGATACCCGCGGCGAGGCCATCGGCCATCGGCGCCTCATGCCGCAGGACCCGGTGCAGCGGGTCGAGGTGCGTCGGCTCCTGGAATGGTTCCTGGTCAAGTTCCACGACGAGGTTTCCGCCTATCTCGCCACAGAAAAGATCTATAAGCGGTTCATGCCCGCCGAACTGGGTGGCGGTCCCCCCGATATGGGGGCGATTCGCGCGGCGCGCACCAATGTGCGATACCACCTCACCTATATCGGTTACTTGATTGCACAGCGGAACTGGCTGGCGGGCGACCAGATGACCTATGCGGATCTGGCGGCGGCTGCCCATCTGTCTGTGGTGGATTATCTCGGCGACGTGCCATGGGACGAGAACGAGACAGCGAAGTATTGGTACGCCCGGGTGAAGTCCCGGCCGTCCTTTCGCGCGCTCCTGGCGGACCGGGTGCCCGGGATGGCGCCGGCGGCGCATTACGACAACCTCGACTTCTAGACGGCGAGGCGCTCAAGCGCGCGCTCGCCGATCGGGCGCAGGCCCTGGGGTTCGACATCGTGCGCATTGCGCGGCCCGATGCGATCCCGCTCGCGGCCGGGCGCCTCCAGGCCTGGCTCGCCGAAGGCCATCACGGCTCCATGGAGTGGATGGCGGAAACGGCCGAGCGCCGCGCCGATCCCCGGACCCTCTGGCCCGAGGTGAGGAGTATCGTCCTGCTCGGCCTGAACTACGGGCCGACCGAGGACCCGCTCGCCGCGCTGGCGATGAAGGACCGCGCCTCGATCTCCGTCTATGCCCGCAACCGCGACTATCACGACGTCATCAAGGGCAAGCTGAAGGAGGCCGCGGGCTTCCTCGCGTCCCGCGCCGGGTCGGACGTGAAGGTGTTCGTCGATACCGCTCCCGTGATGGAGAAGCCGCTGGCCGCCGCCGCCGGCCTCGGCTGGCAGGGCAAGCACACGGTCGTCGTCTCGCGCGAATTCGGCAACTGGCTCTTCCTCGGGGCGATCTTCACCACGGCGGAACTCCCTGCGGACGATCCTGAGCGCGACCATTGCGGCTCCTGCCGCCGCTGCCTCGACATCTGCCCGACCAACGCCTTCCCGGCGCCCTACCAGCTCGATGCCCGCCGCTGCGTCTCGTACCTGACCATCGAGCACAAGGGGCACATCCCCGAAGAGCTGCGGCCCGGCATCGGCAACCGGGTCTTCGGCTGCGACGATTGTCTGGCGGTCTGCCCGTGGAACAAGTTCGCCCAGGCCGGACGCGAGGCGCGGCTCGTGCAGCGCGAGGATCTCGCCGCCCTGCCGCTGGCGGAACTCGCCCGGCTCGACGATCCCGCCTTCCGCACCCGGTTCTCAGGCACGCCGATCAAGCGCACGGGGCGCGACCGGTTCGTCCGCAACGTGCTGATCGCCATCGGCAATTCGGGAGACATGGCGCTGGCGGAAGAGGCCGTGCATCTCCTCGACGATGCGTCCCCGCTCGTGCGCGCCATGGCGGTGTGGGCGATCGCCCGCCTGCTTCCGGCGGAGGCGGTGGCGGCCCATCGCGAGAAGCGGATGGAGCAGGAGGCCGATGCGGATGTGCGCAGCGAATGGCGCCGCACCGCGGACGAGACCGCTCAGGTAGCGTGACGGTTCGCGCCCGGTCCGAAATGGTCGATGTAGCGCGGGCTGATGGCCGAGACCGGCAGGATCACCAGCACGTCCGTGGTGCCGAATTCCCGGTCGATCACCGCGCCCCGGCCGAAGCTGGCGCCGAGGCGGAGATAGCCCTTGATCATGGGCGGCAGCGCGTGGAGCGCCGCCTTCGGATCGACCGCATCCCTGGAGAGAAGGTCCATGGGGGTGAAGCGCTCGGGCAGGGCGCTGGCCTGCCACTCGGCGGGCGCGGAGGCGAAGTGGTGCAGGAAGCTCAAGGGGAGCGCAAGCTGCTGCGGGTCCGTACCCTCCAGGCTGGCGCAGCCGATCATCACGTCGATCCCGAAATGCAGCACATAGGCCCAGATGCCGTGCCACAGGAGCTCGACCGTGCGCTTGTTGCGGTAGGGCTTGAGCACGCAGGAGCGGCCCAGTTCGAGGAAGCGCAGATCCCGATGTGCCTCGATCAGCGGAGCGATGTCGTATTCGCCGGCGGTGTAGAAGCCCCAGTTCCGGTCCGCCACCTCCTGGCGCAGGAGGCGGTAGGTGCCGACGACCTTCGGCTTCGCACCGCGCGGCGATTTCGCCTTCACGTCGTGGTCGAGCACGAGCAGGTGGTCGCAGAGGGTGTCGTAATCGTCGATGTCCCGGCGCGAAACGAGGGAGATGCTGTTCGGGACCGCCGACATCTCTTCGTAGAACACCTTGAAGCGCAGTTTCTGCGCCTGCCGGATCTCCTGGGTGGTGGTGGCGAGGCGGACTTCGAGGGAGCCGATCCGGCCCAGTACCGGATTGAGATGGCCGTAGTCGCGAACCTTCTTCGCGAGGCCGGGAACGAAGCGGCTCATGTCGTCGAGGTGCGGCGTATCGGCTGCAGGAACCAGGGGACTCGTGCCCGCTTCGGGCAACGGGGAGAGACTCATCGAAACCTCGCTCGAATGGGGACCGGAACCTGGGCCGGATGCCTTGCGCCGTGACATAGAGCTCATTTCGAACGGTTTTGTGACACGAGATATCGAGGAAATAAGGCGGCTAATCAAGGTTCGTCCATGAGTTTCCCGTGCTTCAGGCGGCCGCCGGATGACGGTCGGCATGAGCACGATAGGAGAGGGCCTCGGCCAGATGAATGCGCCTGACCCTGTCCTCGCCGTCGAGGTCCGCCAATGTGCGCGCCACCTTCAGCACCCGGTGGAAGCCGCGGGCCGAGAGGCGCATGGCATTGGCCGCGTCGCGGATCAGGGCCAGGCCTTCCGCATCCGGCCGGGCGACCTCCTCGAGGAGGGGGGCGGGGCAGGCGGCGTTGGTGGAGACGCCGTCGAGTTTCAGGGCGGCATAGCGCCTCGACTGGCGGTCGCGCGCCTCCGCGACACGCGCGGCCACCTCGGCCGATCCTTCGACCGGCGGCGGCAGGATCAGGTCCGCGGCCGTGACGGCCGGCACGTCGATGACGAGGTCGATGCGGTCGAGCAGGGGGCCCGACAGGCGCGCCTGGTATTGGGCGATGCAGCGTTCGTTGGGCTGGCGGCGGCAGACATAGCCCGGCTCGGTTGCCTGGCCGCACCGGCAGGGATTCATGGCCGCCACGAGCTGGAACCGCGCCGGATAGGTGACCCGGTGATTGGCGCGGGCGATGAGGATCTCGCCCGCTTCCAGGGGCTGCCTCAGGGAATCGAGCACCTGCGGCTGGAACTCCGGCAGCTCGTCCAGGAACAGGACCCCGTGATGGGCGAGCGAGGCCTCCCCCGGACGCGCGTTCAGCCCGCCGCCCACGAGAGCCGCCATGGAGGCGGAGTGATGCGGCGCCCGGAAGGGGCGGCGGTCCGACAGGGCGCCGTTCGCCAGGAGGCCCGCCACGGACTGGATCATCGACACCTCCAGCAGCTCCCGAGGGGCGAGCGGCGGCAGGATCGAGGGGAGGCGCTGGGCCAGCATGGACTTTCCGGCGCCGGGCGGGCCGTTCATGAGCAGGTTATGGGCGCCGGCGGCGGCGATTTCGAGAGTGCGTTTCGCGCTCTCCTGGCCCTTGATGTCGCGCAGATCGGGGAGGGCGCCGGAGAGGGGCATGATCGCGGGCTCCGGCCGGGCCATGACCTGGGTGCCCTTGAAGTGGTTGGCGAGCTGGATCAGGGAGCGGGGCGCCAGGATCTCGATGTCCCGGCTCGCCCAGGCGGCTTCCGGTCCGCTGGCGGCGGGGCAGATCAGCCCGTGCCGGCGCTCGAAGGCCGCCATGGCGGCGGGAAGCACGCCCGCGACCGGCGTGATCGAGCCGTCGAGGGCCAACTCGCCCAGAACCGTAAACCCGTTGAGCGCATCCGCCGGAACGGCCCCGATGGCCGCCATGACGCCCAGCGCGATGGGCAGGTCGTAATGGCTCCCCTCCTTGGGGAGGTCGGCGGGCGCGAGATTGACCGTGATCCGCTTGGCCGGCAGGGCCAGCCCCGAAGCGATCAGGGCCGAGCGGATCCGCTCGCGGGACTCGGCCACGGCCTTGTCCGGCAGCCCGACGACCATGAAGGCGACGTTGCCGGGAGAGATCTGGACCTGAACATCGACCGCCCGCGCTTCGATGCCCTCGAAGGCGACGGTTGAAATGCGCGTGACCATGAGGCGTGCCTCCCTGAAGCAAGCCCCGTTCTTAGCGCGATCGTTTAAAACTTAATAGCGTTTCATTAAGCATCCGATCATCTTTGCCGCAGGGAAGCCGGCAGCCGGGAACCCTTGCCACGGCGTGACGTTGAGTCGGACTGGGGCAAGAGAACCGGGCCGGAGAGCCCGGGAATCGAACCCCGACCGGATGGGAGGAGATCGCCGTGGCAAGGGACGACACGATTTCGCTTGAGCACAGGCCTTCGCGCCTCCCATGAAGCCGTAGATCGCGTCGGTCAGAGAAGATCATGCTGGCGAAGTCCTCCTCCTCCGAAACCGACGTAAGGCAAGAGATCGACATCGGCGCAGACGGAGCCTTTCAGACGGCTCTCCGGTCGCTGCGGACGGCCGTGGTGATGACCGATCCCCGCCAGGCCGACGATCCGATCGTGTTCGTCAACGACGCCTTCTCCCGCATGACCGGCTATCCCGCCGAAGAGGTGGTCGGCCTGAACTGCCGCTTCCTGCAGGGTCCCGGGACGGACCCGGCGACGGTGGCCGCCATCGATGCCGCCCTTCGCGCCGGCGAGGGCATCGAGACGGAAGTCCTCAATTACCGCAAGGACGGCTCCCCTTTCTGGAATGCCCTTGCCATCAGCCCGGTCCATGACCGGGACGGCAATCTCCGCCATTTCATCTCGCTTCAAAGCGACATCACCGCCAAGAAGGAGGCCGAGCTCGAGCTGGCAAGGACAAAGGCCGATCTGGAGGAGCGGATCGAGAACCAGATCCTGGACCTGCAATCGGCCCTCGATCAGAAGACGGCGCTGCTCCATGAGGTGGAGCACAGGGTCAAGAACAACCTCCAGGTCATCTCGTCCATCGTGCTCCTGAAGGCGCGACGCCTGAAGAGCCCCGAAAGCCGGAGGGTCCTGCAGGAGCTGGCGGAGCGCATCAGTGCGCTCTCGACCGTCCACAGGCTCCTTTACACGTCCGGGGACGTGAGCCGGTTCGACTTCGCAGCCTTCACCCACGAGCTGATTCCCGAATTGTCGGCGGGCCTGCCCCTTGGACAGGTCGAGCTCGATCTCGACGTGGAGCCCGTCAGCGTCTCGGCCGCAAAGGCGGCCTCTCTCGCCCTCCTTCTCAACGAGCTCGTCGGCAACGCCGTGAAGCACGCCTTTCCCGAGGGGCGCAAAGGGACGTTGACAATCGAGATCGGGAAAACCGAAAAGGGCCTCGAACTCGCGGTTGCGGACGACGGTGTCGGTTTCGACGGGGCGGTCCTCCACGAAGGTGGGCTCGGCCGGACGCTGATCGACATGCTCGTCCGCCAATTGAAAGGTCACTTGACCTGGCTCGACACGAAGCCAGGTTTACGCGTCGAAATCGTCGTGCCGTTGGACGCGGAGGAAATCCAGTTTGAGTCCTAGCAAATCCCTGCGCATCCTTGTCGTCGAAGACGAGATCCTGATCGCCCTGGAGCTGGAAAGCCTGCTGCAGGATCTGGGTCACGACGTTATCGGCATCGCGGCCTCCTGCGAGGAGGCCGTGGCCATGGGCAAGAACCTCGCCCCCGATCTCGCCTTCGTGGACATCCACCTGTCCGACGGCCCGACCGGCGTCGACGTGTCCCGCTGCCTGACGGGAGAACTCGGCGTCACCGTCCTGTTCATGACGGCGAACGCCAAGCGCATTCCCGAGGACTGCGCCGGCGCCTGCGGGGTCATCGCCAAGCCCTACACGGAGCGCGGCGTCAGGGAGGCCCTGGCCTATGTCACCTCCGAGCAGCAGGACGAGCGGCAGGCCGCCCGTACGATGACCTTCGTTCCTTTCGGCGCCCTGCGCCGGGAAGACAATCCCCAGGTCTCCTGAGCCCTCGGATCAGCGCTCCGACTTGAGGCGGTAGAGCGCCTCCAGCGCTTCGCGAGGCGTCATCTGGTCGGGGTCGAGGGCGTCGAGGGCCTCGCGCAGGGAATCCGCTTGCGCCGGGGCGGGGGGCTCCTGGCGGAGCGGCACCGCGAACAGGGGCAGGTCGTCGACGAGCGCCTTCTTCGGGCTCTCCCGGTCGGACCGCTCCAGCTCGCTCAGGATCGTCTTGGCCCGATCCACCACCGCCGTCGGCAGGCCGGCAAGGCGCGCCACCTGCAGGCCGTAGGACCGGTCGGCGGCACCGGGCACGACCTCGTGCAGGAACACCACTTCCCCGTTCCACTCCGTCACTTTCAAGGTCGCGTTGGAAACGCGGGCCAGGCGGTCGGCCAGGGCCGTCAGCTCATGAAAATGGGTGGCGAACAGAGCCCGGCAGCGGTTTGCCTCGTGCAGATGCTCGATGGCGGCCCAGGCGATGGAGAGGCCGTCGAAGGTGGCCGTGCCGCGGCCGATCTCGTCGAGGATCACGAGGGAGCGGGGCGTGGCCTGGTTGAGGATCGCGGCCGTTTCCACCATCTCGACCATGAAGGTCGAGCGTCCGCGCGCCAGGTCGTCCGCCGCGCCGACGCGGGAGAAGAGCCGGTCGACGATTCCGATATGGGCCTCCTTCGCCGGAACGAAGGATCCCATCTGCGCCAGCACGACGATGAGGGCGTTCTGGCGCAGATAGGTGGATTTGCCGCCCATATTGGGGCCGGTGATCAGAAGGATGTGCCCGGCATCGCGGCCCGACAGGTCGGAATCGTTGGCGATGAAGGCCGCGCCCTCGCGCTTGAGGGCCGCCTCCACCACCGGATGGCGCCCGCCCTTGATCCGGAAGGCGAGGCTCGTGTCGATCACGGGCCGGCGCCAATCGAGCCGCACGGCGAGATCCGCCAGGGCTGCCGTCACGTCCACGACGGCCAGCGCCTCGGCGGCGGTGGCGATATCGGCCGAGAGATCGAGCAGTTCCTGGGCCATGTCGTCGAAAAGACCCAGTTCGATCTTGAGCGCCCGGTCCGACGCGGAGGCGATCTTGGATTCGAGCTCTCCCAGTTCCATGGTGGAGAAGCGCATGGCGCCGGCCATGGTCTGGCGGTGGACGAAGGTGTCCTTCCACGGCTCCTTCAGCAGGTCCTCGCCCACGTTCTGCGGCACTTCGACGAAGTAGCCGATCATGTGGTTGTGCTTCACCCGCAGGGTCCGGCAGCCCGTCTCCGATGCGTAGCGCGTCTGCAGGGCGGCGATGAAGCGGCGGGAATCGTGCTGGAGCTCGCGGAGCTCGTCCAGGTTCTGGTCGAAGCCCGTGCGGATGAAGCCGCCGTCGCGCTTGAGCAGCGGCAGGTCCTCCGCAAGCGCCGCCGCGAGCCGGTCGGCCGCATCCGTGCGCAGCGACTGCAGCCGTTCCGCGGCGTGTCGGAGTTCCTTCGGCAGGTCCGGGGTGATCGCGAGTTCGAGGCCCAGATCCCGCGCCGCGAAGAGGCCGTCGCGCACGCAGGCGAGGTCGCGGGGCCCGCCCCGTCCGAGGCTGAGGCGCGAGAGCGCCCGGGCGAGATCCGGCGAGCGCTTGAGGATGCGCCGCAGGCGGTCGCGCAGGTCCCCGTTGTCCACGAGGGCGGCGACGGCATCCTGCCGGTCCTGGATCTGGTGCGGATCGGTGAGGGGACCTGCCAGGCGCTCGGCGAGGCAGCGGGCACCGCCCGGGGTCACCGTGCAGTCGATGGTCGCCAGAAGGCTCCCGGCGCGCTCGCCGGAAAGGGTGCGCGTGAGTTCGAGATTGGCCCGGGTGGCGGAATCGATCGCCAGGGTCGCGCCCGCATCCTCCCGGGTCGGCGGGTTGAGGATCGGGCGGCTGCCGATCTGGGTCTTCTCGATATAGAACAGGGCGCTGCCGGCAGCCGTGATCTCGGCCCGGCCGAAGGAGCCGAAGGAATCGAGCGTCGCGACGCCGAAATGGTCCTTCAGGCGCCGCTCGGCCGATGCCGGATCGAGGCCTTCGCGGGACAGCGGCGTGATCGAGGCCCGGGTCTCGCGCCAGAACGCCGCCAGTTCCGGATCGTCGTGGATGACGTCCGGCACCAGGATCTCGCGGGGGTCGAACCGGGCGATCTCGGCCGGGAGGCCCGCCGCATCCGTCTCGCTCAGGACGAAATGGCCGGTGGAAATGTCGACGGCGGCAAGGCCGTAGCACCATTGCGTATCCGAGACGCGCCGGCGCGCGATGGCGAGGAAGTAGTTGGCCCGGCCCGGCTCGAGCAGGCGCTCCTCGGTGATCGTGCCGGGCGTGACGAGGCGCACCACGTCCCGGCGCACGACCGATTTGGAGCCCCGCTTCTTCGCCTCGGCCGGATCCTCGGTCTGCTCGCACACCGCGACCCGGTGGCCGAGGCCGATCAGGCGCTGCAGGTAATCGTCGGCCCGGTCCACGGGCACGCCGCACATGGGAATGTCCTGGCCCTGGTGCTTTCCGCGCTTGGTCAGCACGATCCCGAGGGATTGGCTCGCGATCTCCGCATCCTCGAAGAACAGCTCGTAGAAGTCTCCCATGCGGTAGAACAGGAGGCTGTCCGGATTGGCCGCCTTGATCTCGATGTACTGGGCCATCATGGGCGTGACGCGGCTGTCCTGCGCCACCTTCGAGGCGGCGGGCTCTGGCTTCGCGGGAGTTCCGGGCGGCTGGTAGAGGGCTTGGGATGACATGTCCTCCTCTTACCAAAGTGGGCCGCGCCTTTCACCCGTGTCACAGGGTCCACGGAAAGGGTGTGGACAAGTCTTGAGGAAATCCCGCTCCATGCCTTAAGGTCGCAGGTCCTACGGAAACGCCCAGCCACAAAGACGATAACTCCATGACCGATCAGCCCTCGTCTCGCCGCAGCCGCCCGACTTTCACGGATCAGGAGGCGCTGCAGTTCCACGCGCAGGGCCGACCGGGAAAACTGGAGGTGGTTCCCACCAAGCCCATGGCGACCCAGCGGGACCTGTCGCTGGCCTATTCGCCGGGCGTCGCGGTGCCCGTTCTCGCCATCGCGGAGGATCCGTCCCGCGCCTTCGACTACACCACCCGCTCGAACATGGTGGCGGTGATCTCGAACGGCACGGCCATTCTCGGCCTCGGCAATCTCGGCGCGCTCGCCTCGAAGCCGGTCATGGAGGGCAAGTCGGTCCTGTTCAAGCGCTTCGCCGACGTGGATTCCATCGATCTCGAGGTCGACACGGAGGATCCGGACGCGTTCATCAACTGCGTGCGCTATCTCGGTCCCTCCTTCGGCGGCATCAACCTCGAGGACATCAAGGCTCCGGAATGCTTCATCATCGAAGAGCGCCTGCGCGAGATGATGGACATTCCCGTCTTTCATGACGACCAGCACGGCACGGCCATCATCGCCGCCGCCGGTCTCATCAACGCGCTCCATCTGACCGGGCGCGACATGGCGAAGACCAAGCTCGTGGTCAACGGCGCGGGCGCGGCGGGCATCGCCTGCACGGAACTCCTCAAGGCCATGGGCTTCGCGCCCAACAACGTCATCCTCTGCGACACCAAGGGCGTGATCTACCGGGGCCGGACGGAGGGCATGAACCAGTGGAAATCGGCCCATGCGGCCGAGACCGACGCCCGCTCCCTCGCGGACGCCCTGAGGGGCGCGGACGCGGTGTTCGGCCTGTCCGCCAAGGGGGCCTTCACGGACGAGATGATCCGCTCCATGGCGCCCAATCCGATCATCTTCGCCATGGCCAACCCCGATCCGGAGATCACGCCGGAGGAGGTCGCCCGCATCCGCGACGACGTGATCATCGCCACGGGCCGCTCCGACTACCCGAACCAGGTCAACAACGTCCTGGGGTTCCCCTACATCTTCCGCGGCGCGCTGGACGTGCAGGCGACCACCATCAACATGGAGATGAAGATCGCGGCGGCGCAGGCCCTGGCGGAGCTCGCCCGGGAGGACGTGCCCGACGAGGTCGCGGCCGCCTATCAGGGCGCGCGTCCCCGCTTCGGGCGCGAATACATCATTCCCGTGCCCTTCGATCCGCGCCTGATCCACACGATCCCGATGGCGGTGGCGAAGGCCGCCATGGATACGGGCGTCGCGCGTCGTCCCATCGTGGACATGCGCGCCTACAAGGCGCAGCTCTCCGCCCGGCGCGATCCCGTGGCCGGCACCCTCAACCGCATCTTCGAGCGCGTGCGCAAGTTCCCGAAGCGGGTCGTCTTCGCCGAGGGCGAGGAGGAGCAGGTGATCCGCGCCGCGCTCTCCTTCGTCAACCAGGGGCTCGGGCGGGCGATCCTCGTCGGCCGCGAGGACCGCATCCACGAAACCGCGTCGGCGGCCGGCATCGAGCTGGAGGGGCGCGAGGGCATCGAGATCCACAATGCCCGGCTTTCCTCGCGCAACAGCACCTATGCGCAGTTCCTGTACGAGCGCCTGCAGCGCAAAGGCTATCTGTTCCGCGACTGCCAGCGCCTGATCAACCAGGACCGCAACCACTTCGCCGCCTCCATGGTCGCCCTGGGCGACGCGGATGCCATGGTGACCGGCGCGACGCGCAACTACTCCACCGCGCTCGCGGACGTGCGCCACGTGATCGACGCCAAGCCGGGGCACCGGGTCATCGGCATTTCGCTCTGCCTGACGCGGAGCCACAACGTGCTCGTGGCGGATACCGCCATCCACGAGATGCCGAGCGCCCAGGAGCTGGCCGAGATCGCCATCGAGGCGGCCGGCGTCGCCCGCCGCCTCGGCTACGAGCCCCGCGTGGCGCTTCTCTCCTTCTCCACCTTCGGCCATCCCCGGGCGGAGCGGGCGGAGAAGATCCAGGAGGCGGTCCAGATCCTCGACGGCATGCGCCTGGATTTCGAGTACGACGGCGAGATGTCCGCCGACGTGGCGTTGAACCGGGACCTGATGGTGCAGTATCCGTTCAGCCGGCTCACGGGGCCGGCCAACGTCCTGGTCATGCCGGCTTTCCATTCGGCCTCGATTTCCACCAAGATGCTGCAGGAACTCGGCGGCGCGATGGTGCTGGGACCGCTCGTCGTCGGCCTCGACAAGCCGGTCCAGATCGTCTCCCTCGGCGCGACCGATGCCGACATCGTCAACATGGCGGCGCTTGCGGCCTACAACATCGGCGGGTGACCCCGCCGATGGCGCCTTCCCGGAGGGGCCCGGTTTTGAGAATAGCCTTACACCTCCGGAAAGGCTAAATCCTCCGCGAAGCCGTTTGGGGGATAAGTCTTGACTACCGAGAAGCCAAAGATCGTCGTGTTCGACGTGGGCAATGTTCTGCTGCGCTGGGACCCGCGCAATCTCTACCGCCGCATCTTCGACGACGAGGCGCAGATGGAGTGGTTCCTGTCCACGATCTGCACGAGCCAGTGGAACATCGAGCAGGATCGCGGCCGCGACTGGGACGAGGCGGTCGCCCTTCTGGTGAAGGACTACCCCGACCACGAGACGCCGATCCGCGCCTTCCATGAGCGGTGGCACGAGACCGTCGCCGGCGTCATCGAGGAAAACGTGGCCCTGCTCGGGCGGCTGCGGGAGGCCGGCGTTCCGACCTATTGCATCACCAATTTCTCCGGGGCGAAGTTCGTCGAGGCGAAGGAGCGCTATCCCTTCCTGGCCAGCTTCGACGGCGTCATCGTCTCGGGCGACGAGCGCATGCTGAAGCCGGACGCGGAAATCTACCGCCTGCTGCTCGACCGCTACGGACTGAAGGCGCAGGACTGCATCTTCATCGACGATTCCAAGGCCAATGTGGAAGGCGCCCGCGCCGTCGGCATGCACGCGATCCACTATGCCGAGCCGATGGATCTGGCGGCCGAGCTGCGCAAGCACGGCATCGAAGTCTGAGAGCGGGCTTGCCCTCTCGGCGGTGTTGAGCGATCAGGCCCCATGCGCGCCTTCGACACGTCCCTGCCCATCGACGCCGTTCTTGCCGAGCTGACCGGGAAGCTGCGGGAGCGCCCGAACGCGGTCCTCGTCGCCCCTCCGGGCGCGGGCAAGACGACGCGCGTTCCCCTGGCCCTCCTCGACGAGCCCTGGGTCGGGGGCGGAAAGCTCATTCTGCTGGAGCCGCGCCGCCTGGCGGCGCGGGCCGCGGCGGCCCGCATGGCGCAGACCCTGGGCGAGGCGGTCGGCGAGACGGTCGGCCTGCGCGTCCGCCTGGGATCGAAGATCAGTAGCAGGACCCGGATCGAGGTGGTGACCGAAGGCGTGTTCGCCCGCATGATCCTGGACGATCCGTCCCTGGAGGGCGTGGCGGCGGTCCTGTTCGACGAGTTCCACGAGCGCTCGCTCGATGCGGATCTGGGGCTCGCGCTCGCCCTCGACGCGCAGGGAGGCCTGAGGGAGGACCTGCGCCTCCTCGTCATGTCCGCGACCCTCGACGGCGCCCGGGTTGCGCGGCTCCTCGGCGACGCCCCCGTGGTGGAATCCGAAGGCAGGGCCTTTCCGGTCGAGACCCGCTATCTCGGGCGGGATCCCAACCGGCGCATCGAGGAGCAGCTCGCGGATGCCGTCACGCGGACGCTGCGGGCCGAACCCGGCTCCATCCTCGTCTTCCTGCCGGGGCAGGGCGAAATCCGCCGTCTCGAAACGCTCCTGCGCGAGCGGGTCGCCGATCCTGCCGTCGACATCGCGCCGCTCTACGGCGCCCTCGACCGGGGCGAGCAGGATCTCGCCGTCAGCCCCGCCAAGCCCGGCCGCCGCAAGGTGGTGCTCGCGACTTCCATCGCCGAGACGTCGCTGACCATCGAAGGCGTGCGCGTGGTGGTGGATTCCGGGCTCGCCCGTGTCCCCGTCTTCGAGCCGAATATCGGCCTGACCCGGCTGGAGACCGTGCGCGTCTCGCGCGCCGCCGCCGATCAGCGCCGGGGGCGCGCCGGGCGAACCGAACCGGGGGTGTGCTACCGCCTCTGGGAGGAGGCGGCCACGGGGGCGCTCGAAGCCTATGCCCGGCCGGAGATCCTCTCCGCCGATCTCGCGCCGCTGCTGCTCGACTGCGCGGCCTGGGGCGTTGCCGACCCGACGACGCTCGCCTTCCTCGATCCGCCGCCCCGCCCGGCCCTGAAGGAGGCGCGCACGCTGCTGCAGCAACTCCATGCGCTCGACGATGACGGGCGGATCACGGAAACGGGGCGGCGCCTGCGCAACCTCCCGCTGCCGCCGCGTCTCGCGCGAATGGTGCTCGTCGCGGGCGAGACCGGACAGGCGCAGGATGCGGCCGATCTTGCCGCAATCCTCGTGGAGCGGGGCCTCGGCGGGGATGCGGCGGACCTGACCGAGCGGGTGGAGCGCTTCCGGCGCGACCGCTCGAAACGGGCCGAGGACATGCGGCGGATGGCGCAGGGCTGGGCCAGGAGCGCCGCGCAGGGAAGGGGTGAGGCCCGCTCCGTCGGCGCCCTGCTGACGCTGGCCTATCCCGACCGTCTCGCCAAGGCGAGGGGCAAGACGGGTGAGTATCTGATGGCTAATGGCCGGGGCGCCGCCCTGGAGCCGCACGACAGGCTGGCAAAGGAGCCCTATCTGGCCATCGCCGAAATTTCCGGCGGAGCCGCGGCGGCGCGGATCCTGGCGGCCGCTCCGATCACGCCGGAGGAGATCGAAGCCTGCCTCGGCGGCGACATCGAGCAGCGGGAGGAGGTCGTCTTCGACCGGCAGGCCCGCGCCCTGCGGGCGCGAGCGATCCGGCGCTACGGGGCTCTTTCCCTGAACGAGCGGCCCCTGCCGGTTCCGGCGACGGAGGCGGCGGCCCGCAGCCTCGCGGAGGGTCTGGGGTCTCTGGGGGTCGAGGCCCTGCCTTTCTCGAAGGCGCTGGCGCAGTGGCGCGAGCGCGTCATGTTCCTCCGCCGGGCGGAGGGAGACGAGTGGCCGGACCTCTCCGACGAGGCGCTGATCGCCGGCATCGAGGACTGGCTTGCGCCGCATCTCGTCGGGAGAAGCGGCCTCGGCGACATCGGCGCCGATCTCCTGAGCGAAGCGATGCGGTCGCTGCTGCCGTGGAACCTGCAGCGGCGCCTCGATGCGGAGGCGCCGACCCATCTCGAAGTCCCGACCGGATCGCAGATCCCCATCGACTACGGAGCCGAGGAAGGACCGGTCCTGGCCGTTCGCGTGCAGGAGCTGTTCGGTCTGGACAAGCATCCGACCATTGCCGGCGGCCGGGTGCCGCTGATCCTCCACCTGCTCTCGCCGGCGCAGCGGCCGATCCAGATCACGCGGGATCTCCCCGGCTTCTGGCGCGGGTCCTGGGCCGCCGTGCGGGCGGATATGCGCGGGCAATATCCGAAGCATCCCTGGCCGGAGGACCCGGTGACGGCGCCGCCCACCCGCCGGGCCAAGCCCCGGGGGACCTAAGAGGCGAATGTGGCGATCAGCCGTTCCGCCGTTGCGGGATTGAGGGCCATGGGAATGTTGTAGACGAGGGCAAGGCGCATCAGCGCCTTCACGTCCACGTCGTGCGGGTGGGGCGAGAGCGGATCGACGAAGAAGAACAGGACGTCGACCTTTCCCTCCGCGATCATCGCGCCGATCTGCTGGTCCCCGCCCAGGGGGCCGCTCTTGAGGCGCGTCACGGAGAGGGACGGACACTTCTCCATCACCCGGCTGCCGGTCGTTCCCGTCGCGAAGAGCTCGAAGGGGCGCAGGGCGTTCTCGTGCATGGCCACGAAGCGGGCCATGTCGTCCTTCTTGGCGTCGTGGGCCACGAGCGCCAACGTCAGTTTGGTCATGGTCGGTCTGTCAGTTGTTCCAGCGGTCCCGCCACTGCATCTCGCCGGACAGGCAATTGGTGCGTGGCGTGTCCTGAATGCGCTTGATGAGGGATCCCTCAGGCTCGGGAGGGGTGAGATTGGCGATCTCGAGGAGGATCTTGGTCTTGATCGCTTCGATGAGCTGGTCGCGCTCCCGCACCGGTACCATGAACGCCCCCTGACCGCCGATCACGCAGTCCTTGTAGTAGACGTCGAGCTCCGGGATGTCGAGATAGCCGGGCTTGCGCAGCATGATGGGGAGCCCGTTGATCGTGATCCCCTTCGCCAGGGCCTCGTCGCGGGCCTGGACGACCGCACGGCCCTGGTTGTTGGGGCCGTCGCCCGACACGTCGATGACGCGGCGCGTCGCCTCGAACCCGCTCTCCTCCTGCAGCTTGACGCTGAAGTCGATGGCGCCGGAAATGGAGGTGCGCTGGGCGCGGCGCAGGGGCACCGTGGCGATCCTGTCGGCGAAGGCCATCAGGCTTTCCGAGTTGTCGAGAACCGTCCAGGGAACGATCACCTTCTGCTCCATCGAGCCGGACCATTCCATGTAGGTGACCGCGATCCTTCCGAGCATTCCGCCCCGGATCGCCTCGTGAACGAGCTGGGAGCGGAAGGCCTGGGCGAAGCCCTCCCGCTGGAGAGCCTGCTCTTCCGTGTCCATGGAAAACGAGATGTCGACCGCCACCACGAGGGCGAGGTCCACCTCGGTCTGGGCCTCGGCTTCGGAGGGAAGGGCGAAGAGGGAGCACAGCAGGGCCAGCCCTGCGACGAGAGAAGTGCAGCCGCGGCGAACCATCGAACTCTCCTCTTCGGAGCAGGGTCGGTTCTGAGGATTTGCCGGCTTCCCAGGCCAGCTCAAGGTTAAGTCTGCTTCCCCCGCACGAGTTCCAGCGCAGCTTGAAAGACAGCATCCGCGTCCAGATGGGTGGTGTCCAGCGTCAGGGCGTCGTCCGCGGCCTTGAGAGGAGCGTTGCTGCGGTTCATGTCCCGCTCGTCGCGACGGCGGATGTCGTCGAGGATCGTCTCGTAGGGCGGGGCCTCGCCCCGCTTGGTGAGTTCGAGATGCCGCCGCTTCGCCCGCTCCTCGGGGCTGGCCGTGATGAAGAGCTTCACGTCCGCATGAGGGCAGACCACCGTTCCGATGTCCCGTCCGTCGAGCACGGCGCCGGGCTCCTGGTCGCCGAACTGGCGCTGGAACGCCAGCAGGGCGTCCCTGACGGGCTGATAGGCCGAAACGACGGAGGCGGCCTCTCCCATTTCGGCGCCGCGCAGGCGCGGATCGTCCAGGTGGGTGACGTCGAGCTCCCGTGCCACGAGAGCCGCCGCGTCCCGGTCGGTGAGGGCGACGCCCCTGTCCAGCAGGACGCGGGCCACGGCCCGGTACAGGAGCCCGGTGTCGAGATGCGCGAAGCCGAAATGCTCGGCGAGACGCTTGCCGAGGGTGCCTTTGCCCGATGCTGCGGGACCGTCGATGGCGATGATCATGCGGCGGCTCAATCCTGGATCGCGGCGCCGAGTTCGCGCATGAGCGGTATGAAGGACGGGAAACTCGTGGCGATCATGGCGCCGTCGTCGACGGTCACGGGCTCCCGGGCTGCAAGCCCCATGACGAGAAACGACATGGCGATGCGGTGGTCGAGATGGGTCTTGACCGGATTGCCGCCGCCGCGGACCCGTCCGCCGGAGCCGTGGACGATGAGGTCGTCGCCCTCGATCTCGTGTTCGACGCCCGCCTCGGCCAACCCTGCCGCGACGGCTGCGAGACGGTCGGATTCCTTGACCCTGAGTTCGTGAAGCCCCTGCATCCTGGTGGTGCCCTCCGCGAAGGAGGCCGCGACCGCGAGGATCGGGTATTCGTCGATCATGGCCGGCGCCCGAGCGGCGGGAACCGTCACGCCCGTCAGGCGGCTCGCCTGCACGCGCAGGTCCGCCACGGTCTCCCCGCCCTCGTCGCGCTCGTTCAGTCGCTCGATGGACGCGCCCATCTCAAGGAGCGTCGTGATGAGGCCCGTGCGCAGGGGGTTCATCATCACTCCCTCGATCACGATATCGGAGCCGGGAGTGATCAGGGCCGCCACGAGGGGGAAGGCGGCGGATGAGGGGTCCGTCGGAACCACGACCGTGGAGCCGCGAAGCTCGGGCTGTCCCTGAAGGGTGACGGCGCGGCCATCCTCCCCATGGGGCTGGACGTCCACCGTGGCGCCGAAGTGACGGAGCATCCGTTCCGTGTGGTCGCGGGTCGCCTCGCGCTCGATCACGGTCGTCCGGCCGGGGGAGTTCAGGCCCGCCAGCAGGATCGCCGACTTGATCTGGGCCGAGGCCGCGGGGGTCTCGTAGGTGATCGGGATGGTCTCGCGCGGCCCGCGCAGGGTCAGCGGCACCCGGCCGCCCTCGGCCTCGCTGACCACCGTGACGCCCATGCGCACCAGAGGATCGAGAATGCGGCGCATGGGACGCTTGCGCAGGGAGGCGTCGCCATCGAAGGTCGCGGTGATGGGATGGCTGCCGGCGACCCCCATCATGAGCCGCGAGCCCGTGCCCGCATTGCCGAAATCGAGAACGCCTGCGGGCTCGCTCAGGCCGCCGATGCCCGCGCCCCGGATGCGCCAGCGCCCCGGCGCCTCCCGCGTGATACCGGCTCCCAGGGCCTTGCAGGCTTCCGCCGTGCGCAGCACGTCCTCGCCCTCGAGGAGGCCCTCGACCCGCGTCTCCCCGATGGCCAGCAGGCCGAAGATCATGGAGCGATGGGAGATGGATTTGTCGCCCGGCACGCGGATGCGTCCCTTCAGGGCCGTTCCCGCCTTGCTCGTGACCGGTGATGCCAAGCCATGCGCGTGCGACATTCTTGCTTCCTCTCGTCCTTCGGGGCGGCTCCTAACACGGGGTTTCGGTGCCGTCATCCCGAAGCTGTCCCCGATGGGGCCATCCGCTGCAATTTCCTATTTGACAAGGGATGCCCCCGCGACTAACGGAGCGTTCCCGACCATCACTTCGAAGGTAGACCCCCGTGGCCAAACCGGAACTCGGCTTGAAGCGCCAGTGCATGAGCTGCGGCGCGAAATTCTACGATCTCAACAAGGACCCTGCGGTGTGCCCGAAATGCGGCACCGTGTTCCAGGCGACGGCTCTGGCCCGTGCCCCGGCGCCTGTGGTGGCCCGCAGCACCGACGACGACGAGAGCGATATCGAATCAGTGGGTCCGGAGCTGGTTTCCCTGGATGAGGTCGAGGCCAGCGAGGCCGACAAGGATCTGCCGTCGGACGACGACATCGACGTGGGCGACGACGTGGCCGACGACGACACCTTCCTCGAGGACGAGGAGGAGGGCGACGACGACGTTTCCGATCTGATCGACAGCGATCTGGAGGACGACGAAGAGGCTTGAACCTCCCGTCAGACCCGACTATAGAGACGCCGCTGCTTCGGCGGCTTCCCCTGCGGCGACACCCAAGCGCCGCAACCGGAGTGGGGCCATAGCTCAGTTGGGAGAGCGCTTGAATGGCATTCAAGAGGTCGGCGGTTCGATTCCGCCTGGCTCCACCAAATTTCCCTTTAAATCCTAGTGAGTTGGATGGGCGACTACCCCAGGTAGGTTCCTGCCGCATGGCTTCGGTGACCACCGGGTGACCACGGCAGTTGAGAGCGACCGTAAGCGAGTTGTGGCTCTACCAAAGACCAAGTGGTCGAAAACATTGGAGCGTGCGGGCGTAGTTCAGTCGGTTCACGCCGGAGATCGCGCGCGGGCTCGAGCCCCGTCGCCCGTCATATATTGTGTAAAGGAACAGCGTACCCACGTGCTGGGTTGAACTCGATCTATTAGCAATAAAAATGCGCCAACTAACGTCTGTCGAAACCTGTCAGGCAGCTATGAGTCAGGTCCATACAATCTCCCTTAGCAACGGCCTCACTCCCAGCATCGAGGTCTTTCGAATCGACTCCTCGCTTCCGGGCCAGAAGGACGATTTCGGCTGGTATTACCAGATTAGTGTCGAGGGGCAGGAAATCGGTGAGCCTCAGGGGCCGTTCCCATCCGACGATGACGCACTTCGCTCTGCTCAGAAGCTGTTCGTACAATAGATGCGCTTGGTTTAGGCCGATCCGCGCGATGCAGCCGTTCTGCTAATGGTGGGCGCGGCTGGGATTGAACCAGCGACCCCTACGATGTCAACGTAGTGCTCTCCCACTGAGCTACGCGCCCACGGCTTAATGGTTTTAGGTCCAGCCGAAGGGAGCGCTGCTATACCCGGCGGCTTTGAGGGCCGCAAGCCCTGTAGGTTCCTTCCTAGGATTGTGTGGGGCGAGTCCAGAGTGCCAATTGTATCAGGCGCCCCTTCCTGCCCTGACATGCGAGTACATCAGGCTGGTGGAATTGCGTCGGTTCTGCCCTGTACTGTCCCTATCGCTGCCCAGATCACGGCTAATTTTTTGTGGTGCGGCCAACGGCCTGACGCCGCAGGGTGGATTGCCGCTGACACAACAGATTACTTGATGTGACCGGTGTGACTCGTGTGACCGCCTTATGTTTCAATGGCTTAGTCAGTCACACGAGCTTTGTGATTGGTGTGACCCGTGTGACCGAGATTACTGGAGCATCCTTGCAGGCCGCCTCGCTTGCCTTGCGAAATTGAGCTGCTTCGCTCAACGGCTGACCGTAACGCGTCATAGTCCATATTGCCGTGTCAGTAATATCCGTCCGCACCCTTTGCTCCCTCCAAAGTGGCTCTCCATCCACGCTAACGGCTAAGCTTTAATCTGGACGCAGAACTGATTCTTGTTTCTCACCGCAGGCGAGGATGATGGGCGTGACATACGAGGATTACATTGCATCACCTCAATGGGCGGCCTTGCGCCAGGAGGCTCTGGCTCGCGATGGATTCCGCTGTCGTGGCTGCAATGCAGCGGAAGGGCTGGAAGTCCATCACCGTACCTATCCGACTGTACTCGGGGCGGAAACCGTTGATGACCTGACGACTCTCTGTGGTGGACCTGATGGCTGCCACCACGCCATCACGACCCTCATCCGCCGCCGCCGCTATGCCGCCCGTGTCCACACAGTGAGCAATTTCGAGCGCGTGACGCCAAGCCATGTCGAGGTGAAACATGCAGTACCAGAGATTGAAGTTTCGTCTTACCGGCGTATCGGGCCTGATCTGTCACAATGGGCGCCTCGCCAACCCGCTCGATCCGATAGCCAAAGAAATGAAGCGTGTTTCGAGCAAGCGGGCAAAGACTGACGCTGACTTCGAAGAGTTGGCGCGACTGGAGTTCCTTGGTGGGCTGTACCTGGATAATGGTGAGCCTTGCCTCCCGGGTGAGATTATCGAGGCCACTCTGGTCGAGGCTGCTCGCAAAATGCGCAAGGGGCAACAGGCGAAGGCCGGCCTCATCTCAAGCGGCAACTTTGCGATTGAGTATGACGGTCCACGCACAACAACCGAGCTGTGGGCCGATGAACGCTTCCGCCTTACTGTTGGTGTTAAGGTCCAGCGCAACAAGGTGATGAGAACACGCCCAATCTTCAGGGAATGGGCATCAGAGATTTCCGTAGACTTCGTGCCCGGTCAGTTGAACCGGTCCGAGGTTGAGGAAATGGTCCGCACGGCGGGCGCGGTCGTCGGAATTGGCGATTGGCGCCCAAAGTTCGGGCGCTTCAGCGCGCAGGCACTTTAGAGCGCGGTCAAGCAAGGCTTGGATTGGCGGGATGCGATGTGGCGTTGCGTAGCGTGGCGTGGCGTGGCGTGGCGTGGTCTAGCCCGGTGTGGCGCAGTCCGGTGGGGTAGGGGCTCTTCGGAGCAGGGGCGGTCGCAAGGCCGCTCTTCCTGTTTAACCGAACCGCAACTGGGCATTCCTCTAGGCTTGCCGTCAATTTTTTTGCCCGACGGTCGTCTCTTCGCACATTTGCAATTGCACCTCCCCGTCTATACGGCCTGCGCGCCCTCTTTAGCGCCGTGGCTGGGCAGGCGCGGGCAGGACAACTCAGTCGCACATGCGGTACGGCGTCAGCCTGTGAGGTAATCGCGTTTCCGACAATCCGTCGGAGGTTAGAATAAAACAGGACTCCCGCACAAGCGAGGTAAACAGATCCGAGATAGGTTTCTCTCGGACCGCCAAAGCCGGCTAAGTTTTTGGCTAGGAATTTCCAAGAAAGTGATCATCAATTCGAATGCTTTTAACTGGCTATTTGGATTGCAAATAGATGCCATAGGCAAATCGCTCTAGATGCGTTCCAATCAATAGTGATCCAGAAGACACAATGCCTAAGAGAATGCTCAGACAACTTAGGAAGGGTCGTCTACCTGCATAGATACCGCAATTGACACCAAAACTGCTGTGGTGTTTGTCTTTAATCCTAGTGGCCCAGCAAGGGCAGAAAAGCAAAGTATAAGCCATAAGGCTGATCGGGGCAGACATGACGACAAATACCGTTCAGGGGGATACCTGGGGCAACAATCCTCAGCCACAGGGCCAAACGGCCGTTGCTCGTCCTGGTGAGATCGGCACCAGTTGGGTGAATACCCGTGGGGATAATCTCTCCTTCCTCGTCAATGAGGCCTTGAGCAAAGAGGAGTACGACGCCGGCTTGCGGGGTCACTTCGAGTATAACACCGGTGATGGCGTCTGGCATCTCGTAAAGGTTGAGTACTACAGCGCAGCGAACAGCGGCGTGCCATCGAGGACGAATGGTGGAACGGCTGCGCCCTTGAACGCCACGGTACGTTATGTCGACGACCGAGCGGATGATACCGCGACGGCACAGGACTTCCATTTGCGTTGGGATCCCTCCACAAGCACAAACTTTTTCATTAGTCCTGATCTTGAGCCGAGCAACATTGAGGCAGATACCAACCATATCTTGGCCAATTCGCCGTCAGGAACCATCCTTGCGACACTTACGCCGACCGATTCCAAGCCCAATTCGGGAGGGTATTGGGAGATTGAGAGCCAGTCGGTTCCGGGATTGTTCCAGATCTCGCCCACGGCAGAACCCGGGGATACGTTAGCAAACCTCATTATGGGCTCTAGCGCCGCTGTGGTGCCCGGTCAAACCGTTTCTGTTACAGTTAAATATTATGACCAGTTCCAGCGCGAGAGCGATGGCGATCCAATCAGCGGATCAGGCTACAGCAAGACGTTAACTTTCACCGTTGCCGCCGAGACGAGCCAGGATCTCAATTTTAGTGAAGACTTCAGCGTAAGCACGACTGAAGCGAACGACCAGTCCAATGCCGCCATGGCAACACTGAGCAATGGCAACTTCATTGCGGTCTGGCAGTCGCACGACCAAGATGTGAACGGTAATGCTGCGCACTCGATTCAGGCCCAAATCTTTACGGCCGAAGGCTCCCCTGTCGGAATTGAGATACCAGTCACCGCTACAGGTAACGACGCCGACGAGATCACCCCTGCGGTTGCAGCATTGGAGGATGGCAACTTCGTTATCGCCTATGCCAAGGGATCTAACGGCGGTGACTACGATATTGCTTTCCGTGTGGTTTCATCGAGTGGAGGTGTTGGAAGCGAAGTAGTGGTTCACGGGGATGCCGGCATACTCCAGCATAGCCCGGCGGTCACAATGCTTCACGACGGCTCGTTTGTGATCACTTGGGTATCTGATGGTTTTATCAGCGCTCAGAAGATCAGTGGAAGTGACGGATCGCTGATTGGGCCGGAGCTAAAGATTAGTGCAGGCGAGTATGACGCTAATCCGAGCATCGCTGCGCTGAGCAATGGCGACTTCGTCGTTGCCTGGGGCGATGCTGGCACGGGAAACATCTATGCCGCGCTCGGCAGCAATCTAGCTAACACCATCGTGGTCAGTGATGCGGAAGCTTCATGGGGCGTAGATTTCTGGGGCGGGCGCCCTAGTGCCGTCGGACTTTCCGGCGGGGGCTTCGTCGTCGCTTGGGACAGCTATACGCAGGATGGTGAGAGCGCGGATGTTCAGTTCCAGTTGTTTGACAATACTGGGCTGCAGGTCGGTGGCACCAGAACCGCGAACGTCAATCTAGAAGGGTACAAGTTCTCGCCGGATCTATCGGCCCTGCCTGCAGGAGGCTTCGTTCTCGCATGGCAGTCGAGCGTCGGCGACTACGACATGAATGGCATTTTTGGTCGTCGGTTCGACAGTTCTGGCAATGCCACCGATCCATCTGAGTTTGAAATCAATCAGTATCGGCGTGGTGATCAGACAGAGCCAGTTATCTCTGCGTTTGCTGACGGAAGATTCGGGACGATTTGGACTGATGCGTCCTCAGATGGCACCAGTGCCGGGATCGAAGGGCGCGTACTTCTTCTCGAGGTCGTTCTACCAGCCGCTCCCTCCATGCCCGATCTAATGGCCAGCAGCGATAGCGGTCAGTCAAATACGGACAACGTCACGGCCGCTACGACCACGATCTTCAGCGGTACTGCAGGCGATGCCGAAGCTGGTGCGACGATCACGCTTTATGACACCGACGGCACGATCGTAGTCGCCACCACGGTCGTCGAGAATGATGGCAGTTGGTCTGCAACCAGTAGTTTGCTCGCCGAAGGCACTCACACAATTACGGCAAAGGTCGTCGACTCCGCCGGCAACGAGAGCCCTGCCTCTGGTGGCCTGACAGTGACGATTGACCGTACCGTACCGTCGGCGCCGCAGGCCCCCGTCTTGGCTGCTGCCAGCGACAGCGGCAGCTCTTCCACAGACAGCATCACCAACGTCAGCGTGCCGACCTTCAGCGGTGGCGCGGGCAGCATCGAAGCCGGCGCGGTGGTGCGCCTGTACGATACCGACGGCACAACTGTGATCGCGACCACGACCGCCAACGGAGACGGCAGCTGGTCGGTGGCCGCCAATGCGCTGTCGGAGGGAGCACATACCATCACTGCCAGAGCCACCGATCTCGCTGGCAATACCAGCGCGGCGTCTAGCGACGTGACGGTGACTATCGACCGTACGGCACCGGCTACGGTAGTCGCGAGCGCCGCCTTTTCGGCCGATACCGGCGCTTCGTCCACCGACATGGTGACTTCAAGCGCGGTGCAGACCGTCAGCGGCATGCTCAGTGCCAACCTGACGGCCGGCGAGCGAGTCGAGGTCTCCCTGGACAACGGGGCTACTTGGGGCGTAGCCACCGCCGACGGTAGCACATGGTCGCTTGCGGCCACCCTGAGCGGGAGCGGCATCTTGCAGGTGCGCGTGATCGATGCAGCCGGCAACGCCGGTGCCGCGTACTCTCACGCCTATGTACTCGACACCAACGCGCCGGTGGCGCCGCCCACGCCTGATTTGGATGCGGCTTCGGATACCGGCAGCTCCGACAGCGACAACATCACCGGCGACACTACGCCGACGTTCAGCGGCGCGGCGGAGGATGGCACAACGGTTACTCTCTATGACGGCGCCACCGCAATCGGCTCGACCGTAGCCATCGGAGGCGTATGGAGCATTACCAGCAGCACGCTGGCCCAAGGCACCCACAGCATCGCCGTAAGGGCCACTGACCTCGCCGGCAATGTCAGCGCGGCTTCGCCAGCTCTGGCAATTCAGGTCATCACCGACGTGCCCGCCACGCGCGTGAGCGATATGGCTTTGTCGTCCGACACTGGCACTTCCGGCGCAGACTTTGTCACCAACCAGGCCTCCCAGACCATCACCGGCAAGCTAGACGCAGAATTGGCGGCCGGCGAACGCGTCGAGATTTCTTTCGATGGCGGGCAAACCTGGACAGTTGCTAGCAGCGACACCTCCACCACTTGGTCGCTGACAACGTCGCTGGCGAGCGGCACGCACACGATTGCGGTGCGTGTGGCAAATGCCGTCGATAACGGCGGGCCGATGCATATCCAGGACTACACGCTGGATACCGTCGCGCCGGCCGTGACAATCACCAGCGACGTAGGGAAGCTGAAAGTCGGTGAGACTGCGACCATCACCTTCACGTTCAACGAAGATCCGGGCGCGACTTTCACCTGGAACGGCAGTGTGGGCGACATCACAGTCAGCGGCGGCACACTTTCGGCGATTTCTGGCAGCGGGCTAACGCGCACGGCGATTTTCACGCCGGATCCGGGGGTCAACAGCGGCACCGCCAGCATCACGATCAATGCTGGCTCCTACTCCGACGTGGCCAGCAACATTGGCACGGCCGGCGAAACTCCTTCACTCACGTTTGATACCAAAGAACCTGCTGCCGTAACCCTTGAGCTGGCCAGTGACTCTGGTGAGAGTGCCAGTGACGGCACCACGTCTGAAGGCCAGGTCAATATCTCTGGGATTGAGGGTGACGCGACTTGGGAGTACAGCACCAACGGCGGTGGCAGCTGGAGCGCAGGTACAGGAACGACCTTTACCGTGACCGCTGGAACCTACACGGCCGGGGCGGTGCAGGTGCGGCAGACTGATGCGACTGGTAACGTTAGCAGCGTCGGCACCCTGGGTGCTGTCACCATAGACGACCAACCTCCCGCTCCGCCGATCTTTACCCCGGCTGCCGCGTTCGTACAGGGCATTCCTGAGAATACCCCCATTGGAACCGTGGTTGGGAAGCTGTTCTCTGAAGCGGGAGCGAAGATCACGATCATCCCGCCAATGGGCGCGGCGTTCACGCCCTTTGAGATCGATCCGAGCGACACCAATCCTGCTGACGGGTACAACGTGATCCTGGCCCAGGCCATGCAGGTGCCGGTTGGGCAGTCGGTGACGTTCTATGCGTATGCGGAGGACCCGGCGGGAAATTCTTCTGCAGTGTTGGGAGCACCTACAACGCTCAACGTCATCGCCCCGCCATCAAACCCGAACCCGCAGCCGCCGACACCCCCCACACCTCCTACATCCGATACTGTGGATGGTGTGCCGGTGCAGACCGGAACAGTCACCAACCCGGACGGCACGGTCTCACAGGTCGTTACCATCCCGGTCGTCGTGTCCACTCGTCCAGAGGAGGTCGGCAACAACACGGTGGCCGATATCCCACTGGTGAAGACCAGCACGGGTGCCTCCCTCCTGACGGCGCAGGTGCCCACCGGCTACGGCCTGCAGGTCACAGGATCGGCAGTTCCCAAGACGGCCGGAACCTCGCTCACGGACCTGATCCGCGAGATCAACGCCCACACGGAAGCAGGCTCTGCCGACCAGAACCAGCTCACCGGCGGCGGCTCAGGTTTCCTGGGCAGGTTGCCTGCCGATACCCCGCTGCTGGTGCAGACCATCGTACCCACAGTGGCATCGGGGGCCTCCGCGGCTCCGAATGAACCTCTTGTTATCTCCGGCACACCTCAAGCAGCCGGCAACCCGATGACGGCTCTCGTCATCGACACTCGCGGCTTGCCATCCGGAACCCACATTCAGCTCCAGAACGTGGAGTTCGCAGCTGTCATCGGTGCCGTGAGGGTCACCGGCGGTGAGGGTTCGCAGAACGTCTGGGGTGACAGCTCTGATCAATACATCGTGCTCGGAGCTGACGATGATGTCCTGCGCGGCGGCGCTGGCGATGACGTGATCGGCTCGGCTGGCGGTCGTGACCTGCTCTTCGGCAACCAGGGCAACGATGTTGTCTTCGGTGGGGAGGGCTATGACCGGCTCGGCGGTGGACAGGGGGACGACCAGCTCGACGGCGGAACCGGAGTGGATGTGGCTCGCTTTGGCGGCATCAACTTCAACGATGCCACGCTCACCTACAATGCCGACGGCACCCTGACGGTCAGCGGAGCAGGTATTGGCACGGACACCCTCCAGAACATCGAGCTGCTGCACTTCGATGATCGGGTTGTGCTGGCGAACAATCCGCAGATTCCTGCCGCACCGGCCTTCGATGAAGGGTACTACCTGGCGCAAAACCCTGATGTGGCGGCAGCCGTTCAGGCGGGAGCTCTTGCCTCAGGGCAGGAGCACTATCTGAAGTTCGGAGCCCAGGAGGGCAGGTCTCCTGCTCCTCAGCAGGCGGTGGTCGACGAGGCGTTCTACCTGTCGCAGAACCCGGACGTGGCCGCTGCCGTGGCGGCTGGTGCGTTCGCGAGTGGCTTGCAGCACTACCTGCAGGCAGGCGCCCGAGAAGGTCGTGATCCGAACGCCCTGTTCGATGAGGCCTGGTATCTTCAGACCAACGCTGATGTGGCGGCGGCTGTTGAGGCAGGCAGCCTGAAGAGCGGTTATGAGCACTTTGCCCGCTTCGGCTGGTCGGAGGGCCGTGACCCGTCCGCCTGGATGGATGTCTCGGCCTATCTTGAGGCGAACCCCGACGTGGCAGCGGCCAATGTGGATCCCATGACGCACTATCTCAGGTACGGCTTGGATGAGGGCCGCATCATCGTGACCAGCGAATGGGATTTGTGGGCCTAATTCAGACTAATAGAACACAGGGCCTCTGGTGCCGGGAACCAAAGGTTCTCAGACACCAGGGGCGGTCATTTCCAACTATGAAACCCGGCAACATAACAGGAGTCTACCCTTTCCGTTTGGTTCCAGGGTGCCGTACATGCGGTAATTTGCCCAGGCATTCGGCCAAACGGCCGAATTGATCTGCTCACCTGTGTTGGGAGATAGAGCGACCGCAGGCTCAAGCCATTCGGCCCTGACTCTTTAAGGTTCAGATCCCCGACTAGGCCTATCACGAGCCAAAATATAATAACTTGGGGGCCATATGCCTGCTGTCACGACTTATCGCCTTACCAGCGACGCTTATATCAACGGTATTCTTGGCGACCTCAAGTGGGCGGTGAACAGCTTCACCTACAGTTTCCCCACCTCGGGCTCCTATTATGGCACCTCGTATGGCACTGGTGAGAACATTAGCAACTTTGGGGGGCTCAATACAGCGCAGCAGGCAACTGTCCGCTCTACGTTGAAGACCTTCGCTTCGGTCGCCAATCTCAGCTTCGCGGAAACCGCTGAGTCCTCGTTCCGACATGCGGATCTCCGTTTTGCCATGTCCGATAAGCCCAGGACGGCCTGGGCCTATTTTCCATCGACGAATGCGGCGGGCGGCGATGCTTGGTTCAACAAATCCAGCGGCGCCTATAACAGCCCCGCCAAGGGCAACTATGCCTACATGACCTTCATGCACGAGATCGGACATGCGCTGGGTCTCGAACACGCCCACGAAGAATTCGTCATGCCGCAGGAACGTGACTCGATGGAGTACACGGTCATGAGCTATCGTTCCTATGTCGGCGCCTCGACGACGTCCGGATACGTCAACGAAGGCTGGGGCTATGCACAGTCGCTGATGATGTACGACATCGCGGCCCTGCAGCACATGTACGGCGCGAACTATTCCACCAACAGCGGCAACACCACCTATTCCTGGAGCCCGACCACGGGCGAGATGTCCGTCAACGGGACCGGCCAGGGAGCGCCGGGCGGCAACCGCATCTTCCAGACGGTGTGGGACGGCGGCGGCACGGATACCTACGACTTCTCGCAATATTCCGGCGCCCTGAAGGTCGACCTTCAGCCGGGAGGGTGGACGACCACGTCGACGACCCAGCTTGCGAAGCTTCACTACAACGGCTCGAAGATCGCCGCCGGCAACATTGCCAACGCGCTGCTCTACAAGGGCGACGGCCGATCCCTCATCGAGAACGCGATCGGAGGCAGCGGCAACGATACGCTGATCGGCAACCAGGCGGCGAACGTGCTCAAGGGCGCCGCCGGCAACGACACGTTGATGGGTGGCGGCGGAGATGATGCTCTGGATGGCGGAATAGGCAGTGATACGGCGGTCTACAGCGGCATGCGCGCGCACTACAGCGTGACGCTGCTTCCGGATGGCTCGCTGCAGGTGGCAGATCTGAGGTCCGGTACGCCGGACGGCAAGGACGTGGTATGGAATGTCGAGTGGTTCCAGTTCACGGACAAGCTGTACGCCCTGTCCGACCTAGCCGCAAGCGAGCAGACCACCACCACAATGACGGCCACGAGCCAGGATCTGGTCCTGACCGGAACCAGCGATGCCGATACTCTAAACGGTGGTGCCGGCAATGATCAGCTGTACGGCTATGCAGGGAATGATACTCTTTACGGTCGGGATGGCGATGATGTTCTGATCGGCGGGGCCGGCGGTGACTATCTCGACGGGGGAGCTAGTATTGATACGGTCAGCTACGAGACAGCGAAGGCAGGTGTCGTGGCCGATTTGATGTCTTCATCGCGCAACACCGGCGATGCAAAAGGTGACAAGTATGTCAGCATTGAGAACCTGACCGGCAGCGCCTTTGCTGACACCCTTAGGGGCAATGATGCTGCTAACGTGCTGAATGGCGGTGCTGGGACCGATAGACTGTATGGTCGCGGCGGGAATGACGCCTTGGATGGAGATTCTGGCAACGACTATCTCGATGGAGGCGCCGATAATGACATCCTGCATGGCGGCGATGGAAGTGACACGGTGTATGGAGGCGCTGGTGCCGACGAACTCTTCGGGGGAGCCGGCGCGGACGTCTTTGTTTTCAAGTCTGTCGGCGAGTCTCTGCCGAGCGCACGTGACACAATCCGCGATTTTGTCTCAGGCGTCGACAAGATCGACCTGCGCAGCATCGATGCCAGCACTAAGCAGTCCTACAATCAGGCTTTTACGTTCGTTGGCAGCGGAACCTTTAGCGGCAAAGCAGGGGAACTGCAGTTCATTGATGGCGTCCTGTCTGGGGACATCAACGGCGACAAGTTGGCCGACTTTCAGATTAATGTTCCCGAAGTGTTGTCACTCGCAGCATCGGACTTCTATCTCTAAGAAGCTGGACGCAACGTCGAGCGGGTAGTGCTTTGATGCAGCCGTGCTGTAGTATAAATCTTCTCGCCATTTCGTGCGTTGATGGCTACAACTCACCAGCGGTACGGTGCCCATGCTCCAGCTGTCCTTTGCCTTCCTCCTATCCGGGGGATGCACCACGGAGCTACCAGCCTGCATCCCCGTAAAGAAGATGCAACCCGTTATCCTGCGCATGGATGACCCCGCCAAGAACATGGCCCGCTTCTACTCCCTTGAGGTGGAGCGGGATCTGCTGGGGCGCGTGGTCCTTGTCCGGCGCTGGGGGCGGATCGGCACGACGGGCAAAACCCGGCTGGACGAGCACAGAGGAGAGGGCGAAGCATTGGCAGCCCTTCAGGCCCTCCAAGATGCAGGCGGCGGCACGGTCGATAGTCTTGCAGCAGCGAAGTTAGCTAGAGACTGCCATTCATCCCCAATAGGCGCCCATAGCGCTCGACTACGCGGCGGCTCGGGCGTGCTCAGTGGCTGTTGCTCTGCTCTCCCGGCGCAGCAGGTGCCATAAACGTCCAGGCGGCGATTTCCTCGTAGGTACCTGCCTGATCCTCCAAAGCCGCTTTTCGAGCTTCCGCTTCAAGCTCATCTTCCGGCAACAACCCACCCCGGAACTCGTAGCCAACGCTTCCGTCTGGCTTAATCAGGAAAACCGTTCGGTCTTGCATCTGGTGCGTCCTCGTCCGCGGAGACAGTAACATAGGAGAAAAGCGCTGCCTGCCTCACACCCATTGACGCCTACCATCGTCCAGCGCCGGGATTAAACGGTTAGCCCACGAGCTGGGAACCAGGGAGCCTGGAGCCCTTGGCCTTCTGTGCCCGGGCAGAAGCAATGGCAGCCTTCATGATGGCGGAGCGGTCATAGGAGCCAGCTACTGCAAACGGGACGGCAGCGGCTTCTTTGGCGAGACGATCCAGGCGGGCGGCTTCAATGGCCCGGGTAGCAAGAAAGCCGGGGTCAGTCGGAGCGGCGCGGTCGCTGCGCATGTCGCGCATCGCGGAGGTCCAGTTGATCTTGCGGTGGAGAGCCATGATTGCCTCTATTGCGCTATGTGACGTTTTTAGTGTAAGGTTTGAGCAAAGTCAACTCTTAAAAAGTAAGGTTATTCAAAAATGGCAATTACAAGGGGGCAGTGCAGGGCGGCAAGGGCGCTGCTTGAATGGACCCAGGATCAGCTAGCCGAAACCGCATCCGTATCGAAGAAGACGCTAGCGGACTTTGAGGCGGGCAAGCGCACCCCCTATGACCGGACTCTTGCTGATATCCAAAGAGCCTTAGAGGGAGCTGGCATACAGTTCATTCCCGAAAACGGCGGGGGTGCTGGTGTGCGATTTAGTGAGCCGTCTAGAGGCTGATGTTATGAGGATACTCGCTGCTCTTCTGGTCACGCTCACATCCCTATCTGTTCAAGCGCAGGACCGTGTGGCTTTGCCCCTCAGATCGTACGGCGGCTTGTCTCCGGATCGCTTCTTTGCAGAGTGTAAGCCGCTCTGGGATCTTCTTAATGGAACTAATGGTCTTGCGAATGAAGTTGATCAGAGACTCGCGTCTGCCTGTATGGCCTACGTGCAAACGGTGCTCTGGGTCGGGTGTAAACGCACCGACGTGCCCCTCTACGAAGCCCTTGCTACGTTCGATAAGGAGTTGAAGGCGCCAGCGGCTCGAATGGCACTGAGGACGGATGAGTTTTTACTCACTGCCTTGCAGCGGGCTAACCAATGCAGGAAGCCGGTTAGTCAGGCAGGCTAACGACTACCGAGACGACACACGGCTAGGGCGGCCATCCGAAAACCCCGACCGCACCGGGGCTGCCGTGTACCAACATTCATGGTGCGGACATGCATGTGCGGTGCGATGACAAACAGCGCTTTTGACCTGCCTCGATGGAGCTTGGATCAGGCCCTTATTTGGGTCTCATCCCGTAACCCTGAATGGGTGACAAGTGGGCACAGTTGGATCGACTTCCGTCTTCTCCACGCTCCAGTGTGGAACCCGGAGAAAGGCGAGGATGAGTATGATCATGACGATATGGTTGTGTCATCCCAAGACGCTGAGCAACAGCTTCTGCGAGCCTTTCAGAATGGACAAGTTGATGTCCTAACCGGAACCAAGAAGCTCGACCCGACGTGGTTCGATGAAGCGGAGTACCTTTGCGGCCAGGGAGAGACTCTGCTTGAGAACCGCCGCCTTCCCGTGTCGGTACAGATAACGATGCTCTCAGGCGGCGAGCGCTACATTCAGCGCTTAGACCCAGACGAGCACAAAGTCCGCGTCAGAGTTCCTTCCGCACAGGTCATTGCATGCTTCCCGGCACAGGATCAAACCGCCACTATGCAGGAGGCACAGGCCATCTCAGGAAACTTAAACGAGGTGGAGCCTGGCTCTTCTATCTCCCGACCGAGGCGGCGCGGGAATGTATCGCTTTCATCGGCAGACACTCCGTTCATCAGAGAAATGCATGACCTTTACGTGAGCGGGGCCGTTGCTTCTATCAATGCTGCCGCGTGGAAAGTCGTTGATCGAGCGCCCGGGAACGGTGCGCCACAGAGCAAGGTGGATCGGCTTCGCCGTCGATACGCGAAGGAGTATCCAGCGGACCCGGCTGAGCGATCCAATTAAATCCAATCGTCTACCAACTAACTACCAAGAATCCAGGCCGATCAAAGACTTATTGTCTCATCGTTCCCGGCGCGACCGGGTGTTTCCTCAAGTGGGGGAATTCGATGGACAAAGACCAATACGTAGACGTTCGCAGGCTGGCAGAGATTACCGGCATCAGTGCGAGCACCTGGAATAAGCGCCGCCTGACGGGCGACACTCCTCCTTTCTCGAAAATCGGGAAAGCCGTTCGCTATCACGTTCCGACCGTGAAGGAGTGGATGGCAAGCCACGAGCGCCGCTCGACTTCCGAAAGCACCGCGACTGCCGCGTGATCCCTCAACTCAATCAGGGCCTCACGTGGACAAAAGAAGAGCCCCGGACGAGGGCTCGCGCGGGGCTCAGGGGTATATTCGACATGACAATCAATACAGCATCGCGCTCAAAGCGCAACGAAAAACCGCGCCTGCCGAACCTCGGTCATAGAGCGCGCATCCATACCGTTTCCGAAGAGTTCGGGCACCCTGGTACGGCTCTCAATCGGGCGCGGGACGCAGGCATCATCGACCATCGCGAATATCAGGCGGGGCGGCGCATGGCAGCCCTCTGGCAAGCCGCCGGGCGCCTTGAGCAGCAGGCCCGCATTGCAGCAGGTTGTGTGCTTCTCTCTCTCGGGGAGAATGTCGCCTACGCTGTTGTTTCGGTCTGCCGCGACAACTGCGGAGTTGGGAACCCGCACCGGGCCTCTCTTCTAAAGCAGGGTCTCTCAAGGCTCGCCTCTCACTTCGCTCAGACGGGAGGTTGCGCCAATGTCTGAGATGCAGAAGAGCCAGAAGGTTCACCAAGGGCACAAGGCTCGTGAGACCGAGCTTCTCGCCATCCACGCCGTCCGCAGGGTCGCTCATCGCGCCAAAGTTAGTCCTGCGCTGGCTCTGGCGATTGCCGAACTGTCGGGCCTCATCCGGGAGGTGCGTCATGTCTAGTCTGGCCACCATCGCCCCGAAGTTGTCGAAGCTCATTCCGATGCTGGCGACAGATCACGATGGCGAAGTGGTCGCGGCCGCCCGTGCCATTGACCGGACGCTGAAGAGTGCTGGCCTGGATCTCCATGACCTCGCCCAGGCATTGGCCGCTCGTGGGCCGGTTGCGATCCCTGGAGACTACGCCGCCCCGGAGCCTGCGCCTCAGCCCTCATCGCTGCGGGATATCGCCAGTTGGCTCCGCACACACGCCACTCATCGGATGAACTTCAAGGAGCGTCAGTTCGTGGCGGATATGGCTTCCCGCCTCTCAACGGGACGTCAGGCTTCCGCGAAGCAGGAGAAGTGGCTTCAGACCCTCTTTTACCGGCTCTACGGGATCGGCGGGGAGTACGTCCCATGACCGATCCCATCGCAATGCCGGGTGTGCCTCACGGCACGCCCGATGCCTACCGCGAGTTCATCAGCGAGACCCTCGACATGGCCCGCATCCAGGCGGAGCTGGGCGTTACTTATGCGTCCATCGGGGACGATGCTGGCCTGGAATACGCGCTGCGCAGATTGGTGGCCTACACCCGCGCAGCCCTCGGAACACTCAATGACCTTCGTTCGAACAAGGAGCAGCGCGTATGACCGCTCTCGATGATCCTTTCACTGATGAGATGGAACGCCTCGGGGCTGCGGAGTGGGAAACCGAGACACCGCGCCAATCCAACCCGATCCGGTGGCCGAACGGCTATGTGCTCGACACCACAGGACTATGGTTCGATCCTGGCGACGACAAGCCTCCCATCCGGTTGTCTGGCCCGTTCACGGTTTTAGGGCTTGCTCGCGATTCGAATGGTGACGGCTGGTCGATTGCCCTCCAATGGTCTGACCGGGACCACATCCAGCACCGCCACTTCGTTCCATTGGCGGATCTGATCGGTGACGGCACGGAAGTTTTGAAGCCCCTTGCTGCTGGTGGACTGGAACTCTCACCACATTCCGACCGTCTGAAGAAGTTCAAGGCCGCATTGGCCGGGCTGGATTGCGGTTCACGAGTCCGCCTCGTCAGGCGAAGCGGATGGCATGGTGACATGTTCGTTCTGCCTAATGTCACCATTGGACACGCAGCCGGCGAACGCGTCGTCTATGATGGTAGGGCCGATGCTGCCCGCTATGGCGAGAGTGGCACCCTTGCCGCATGGGTCGAGAGGGTTGCAAGACCTGCTGCCGGGAACTCCCGCTTGGTCTTAGCTCTTTCGACCGCTTTCGCTGGACCTCTTGTTGATCTTCTCAATGATGAGGGTGGCGGATTGCATCTTGTCGGTGGGTCATCCCTCGGAAAGAGCACAGCCCTGGTAGTCGCTGGCAGCGTCTGGGGTGGCGGTGGTCGTGGAGGATTTACGCAAACATGGCGAGCCACCGGAAACGCGCTGGAGGCTATCGCACGGGCACATTCCGGCACGCTTCTGGCCCTCGACGAACTTGGAGAGTTGGACGCTAAGGAGGCGGGCTCAACGGCCTATCTCCTGGTCAATGGACAGGGCAAGGCCCGCGCAACTCGTGATGCGGAAGTGAGAGTGCGCTCAGAATGGCGCATCATGCTCCTGTCATCGGGTGAAATCGGTCTTGGCGACAAGATTGCTGAAACGGGCAAGCGGGCAAAGGCTGGGCAACTCATTCGCCTCGTGGATGTGCCTGCTGATGCTGGCAGGGGTCTGGGGCTTTTCGAGGACATCAAGGGCCAAGACCCGGCAGAGTTCTCAAAGGAGATCAAAGCAGCGGCACTGCGTACCTACGGAACTGCTGGTCCGGCATTTGTGGAATATCTGGCGGATGATCCCGAAGCAGTGGCGGAAGCCGCCCGGCAGCGCATTGCCGACATGCAGCGGGCCCTGCTGGAGGGGATTGGCGAAACCAGTGGGCAGGCTTACCGGGTTGCTCACAGGTTTGCGCTGATTGCCACGGCTGGCGAGTTTGCCCGTGTCGCTCTCGGTCTTCCGTGGGCTGAAGGCGAGGCGGAACGCGCAACGGCGCTCTGTTTCGACGCCTGGCGCGGCACTCTGGGCGGAGAGGGACCGGGTGAGCTCGTGTCTGCCTTGGAGGCCATCAAGGCAGCCGTCGAGAAGCATGGCGAGAGCCGCTTCCGCAAGGTCTATGACGGAGGTCTTTCTACGACCGATCACGCACCGATCCGGGATCTTCTGGGCTATCGTCTGTCTCGTGAAGGTGAGCTTCTCTGGGGCTTTACGTCCACCGGCTGGAAAGAGGTCTTGGCCGGGATTGCAGAGGCCAAGGGCATTGCCCGCATGATGTCCGAGCGGGGCGCATTGGTGGCGTCCAAGAACGATAAGGCCAACCGTCTCCACGTCAAAGTGGATGGCCGGGTAGTGCCGGTCTACGCTTTCAAAGCCTCGGCTCTTGAGCAGTGGGGAGTGCTGTAATGCGCCCCAACCGCGAAGCCTTCCGCGCCTTCCTCAAATCCGGCTCCTCTCAAAAAACAGGTGTGATGGGTGTGACAGGTGTGATGGAAATTGCCCGACATTTCCCCACGCCTTCCGAAATGGATGAGCGGCAAGCCATGGCGGAGATGGAGGGGGGTGTTCCCCCTCTCTACTCGGCTGGATTTGCCAGGTTGCAACTGACGCCGCCGCCCGGTCTATCGATCCCGAGATGGCTCCAAGCCGTCGATGATGCCGGGTGCTTCCTCGATGCCTTTGGCCAGCAGGCTCAATCCATGGGCTGGCAAGCAGATGATCTGTTTCGCGTGGATGGCCTCGTGCGGGCGCTCGAAGGCGCACATGTCACCAAGCTTACCGCCACTTCAGCATACCTCTCGGATGGCCGCTCGGTTCTACGAAGAAAACTGCGAGTTTTGAAAAGATTTTGAATCGAGCCATTCGGTATGAGCGCGAACAATAATACTCAGGAATACATTGAGTAGCACTAGGAAACTACAGGAAAATGCAGGCGATAAACCGTTAATTTACTTGATTTTTCTGCCGTTAGTTGCTACATTGTGCCTACGAAGAGGTTGGAGTAATGCCGCAACATACGTCTTATTCTGAAGTAGTCCGATTCCGAGCACCGAATGGACTTGCAGAGGCTATCGCTGAGGCTGCGGCCCGCGACCTGACCACATCATCCGAGTTCGTCAGGCGCGCGCTCGTTGATCGCCTCCGCTCGCTCGGGATTGAGCCAGCCAAGACCAAGAGGCACAGCGACACCAGACCAGGTGACGTCTCGCTCTGTGGCGCATAGGGCTGAACGCCATGGTTGTCATCGATACCACTGGCGATACCGCCCAAAACCGGGCGCAGCACTTCAGGCAGGCCATCGTCGCCCTTGAACTGGCCCATGCCTTCCTTGGGGCTGGCATTCAGTCATCCTCGGGGGCTCATGAACGACCTCGGTCTGTCAAAGCCTGGAGTGCAGCAGGCGGGCATCACATGGATCCGCTCGGGGCCACGAACCTCGGGACACTAACCGTTGGTGGCCTGGGTGGGCTTGGAGGCTTCCACGGTGGTGGCGGTGGACGCGGGGACAGCCTCGGCGGGTTCTCGATTGGCGATGTGACGTCGCGGGATGGATACGCCTCGATTGGAGCAGGGATCGACGCCTTCATGGACGCCTACGAGCGCGGTGAAGGTGGCGGATATGGCGGTGGCGGAATGACAGAGGAAATGGGCGGCTACGGCAAGGCCGATGGCTCGCCCTCGAATAACGGTCCTGGGATCTGGTGAGGACTGCGATGGGTACAAACTAGCCAAGAAGGAAGAAAAGCCGTCACAGGCCGCCGTATCGTATCTGGTGAGGCGTTTAGAACGGAGGCAGGCATGAGTAGGCCCGTCGCTGATAATACAATCAAGAAACAGGGGAAGGCCGCACCATTTCAGAAGGGGCAGAGCGGCAATCCTGCGGGACGTCCAAAGGGCTCGCGCAACAAGACCACGTTGGCCCTGGAGGCACTCCTGGACGGGGAAGCCGAGGCGCTGACGCGCCGGGCTATCGAAATGGCTCTGGAAGGCGACACAACGGCCATGCGGCTTTGCATGGACCGGATCATGCCACCCCGGAGGGATCGGCCCGTGCTGTTTGCCATGCCGAAGCTGGAGACGGCCGGGGACGTGGTGAAGGCAACGGCTGCTCTCGTGGGAGCAACGGCCACGGGGGAACTGACGCCTGGTGAGGCGGCTGAACTGAGTAAGCTCGTTGAGGGGTTCGCCAATGCCGTGAAGGTAGAGGAGCTCCAGCGGCGCCTTGAGGCCATGGAAGCTGCCGTGGAGGGCCTGAAATGAGTGTAGGCGCTCTCACCCGGAGACTATCGAAGATTGAACAGGTTGTGGCGCTGAAGGCAGCCAGCGGCTCGACCGTGATTGACGAGAAGGAACGGGCGCACTTCCCAACCTATGCACCGCGCTTCCTGAAGATCCGCACCAAGACGGGCGCCATTGAGCCGTTCGTGTTCAACCGGGCACAGCAGTACATCCATGCCAAGCTGGAAGAGCAGAAGGCGGCAACGGGCCGGGTTCGGGCTCTGATCCTGAAAGGACGCCAGCAAGGTTGCTCTACCTACGTCTCAGGCCGCTTCTATCATCGAGTTTCCCACAGCGTCGGCCTCCGGTGCTTCATCCTGACTCACGAGGACGCGGCCACACAGAACCTCTTCGAGATGGTGAACCGCTACCACGAACAGGTCGATGAGGCCGTGAAGCCCAAGACCGGGGCCGCCAACGCCAAGGAACTGAACTTCTCGGATCTGGATAGCGGCTACAAGGTCGGCACGGCGGGAACGAAGGGCGCGGGCCGCTCTTCGACGGTGCAGCTCTTTCATGGATCGGAAGTGGCCTTCTGGCCGAATGCGGAGAGCCATGCTGCGGGCGTCCTTCAGGCGGTGCCTGACATGCCTGGCACAGAGGTCATTCTGGAGAGCACGGCCAACGGTCTGGGCAACTACTTCCATCAGTCCTGGCGGGCTGCGGAGATGGGACAGAGCGAGTTCATCGCCATCTTCGTCCCCTGGTATTGGCAGGATGAGTACCGGAAGGCAGTCCCGGAAGGGTTCAGCCTGAGCGAAGAGGAGCAGGAATACCAGGAAGCCTATGGCTTGGACCTGGAGCAGATGGTGTGGCGCCGGAACAAGATTGCGGAGCTGAAGGACCCGAACCTGTTTAAGCAGGAGTATCCGGCCACGGCAGCCGAGGCCTTCCAGATGTCGGGGCACGATAGCTACATCCCGGCGCCGCTGATTGTCCGGGCGCGCAAGCACGTTGTTTCGGAGGCAATCGGGCCTCTGGTGATTGGCTTTGACCCTGCTTGGATGGGGCCGGACCGCTCCTCGATGGCCTGGCGCAAAGGGCGTAAGCTTCTGAAGGTGGAGAGCCGTTCCAAGCTCAACGCCATGGAGGCCGCTGGCTGGGTCAAGCAGGTGATTGATGCCGAGAAGCCCATCAAGGTCTTCATGGACGTGGGCGGCATTGGCGCGGGCATTTATGACCGCCTTGTGGAGATGGGCTACAGCGCCATTGTGGAGGCCGTGAACTTCGGCTCCTCGCCTCTGGAGCCGCAGCCACGGGATGAGACCGGGAAGCCTAAGGGCGGCCCCGTCAATCGTCGGGCCGAGATGTGGATGAAGTCCAAGGAATGGCTGGAGGATGAGGGCGGGGTGCAGATCCCGGACCTGGATAGTCTCCAGGCGGATGCCTGCGGTCCAACGTACAAATACGACAGCCTGAGCCGCCTCCAGATTGAGAAGAAAGAAGACATGCGCCGCCGTGGCGTTCCGTCCCCGGACGAGTGGGACGCAGTGGCCCTGACGTTCGCCCGTCCCGTCAACACGACGGTTTACAACATGCCCAAGCGGGACATGCGCTGGCTGGTCTGATGGGCGGCGCAACGAGAATTCAGCGAGACAGAAAGAGGAAAACTGCAATGAGCTTTCATGTTGGTCAGGTGGTGGTCTGCGTGGATGACAGCGGGCTCCCGGGGCCTGACGTCGTGACGGAGGTGCCAAAGGTTGGAGGCGTCTACACGATCCGCGAAATCCGACCGGACGAGTATGGGGACGGCCTGCTGCTCCACGAGCTTCATAATCCCCTGCTTCAGTGGGTCTGTGGCGGCGAAGGCGAGGCGTCTTTCCATAACCGCCGCTTCCGGCCTGCCAAGATGACAAGCCTTGAGGTGCTGGAGGCGGTGCTGGAGCCAACCCGGCGTCTGGAGGAGATCCAGCATCCAGGCGATGCGCTCCAGCGGAAACGACAGGTACTAGGGGTATCGGCTACCTCTGCCTTGTTGGTAAATTAGGTTCGCCAGAGTACGTGCGTCCGCTTTGGCTCTCTCCGCCAGCTCCCGCCGTATATCGCTGAGACAGCCTAGTGCCGTATCGCAGCGGGAGCAGTGGACGACTGAACCATCGTTGGACTTTACGGGCACAACCGCTCGTGTCGAACCACAAGCGGTGCAAAGATAACTCAGGCTGATGGTGTCGCTAGTCAACCTGAAGGCTCACTGGCGAGATTGGCAGGCGTGGTGTCGGTTCCTGGTGCTGCGCGGATGCTACTACGGTGGGTGATCCAAGTTTTGGAAGGATGGGTGCTGCGATAATGCCCGCTATGAGAGCGAAAGCCGCTACGGTGAGCCCAATCCGTCCGTACATTGCCATCAGATCCTTACGTGTCATTCACT
>NZ_JBHSBQ010000002.1:0-39402 GCF_042650665.1 Microvirga sp. GCM10011540
ATCTCATCCTTGCGCTTTGTGCCGTCAATGGTCACAGCAAGGTCGCCGTTCGCCAGAGAACGCATGTTGCTCGTGAGCCTGTTGATCGGCCTGGAGATGCTGCGGCCAAGAGCGAACGCGAGGCCAATCAGAACCAGAGCGGATACACCGACAAAGGCGAGGAACACGTTGCGATAACCGGCACTTGCAACAGCCAGATCATCCACATACACGCCGGTCCCAATGACCCATTCCCACTTCGGAAAAGCCGCGGCATAGGTCGTCTTCGGAGAGGGCTCGGTCTGATTGGGCCGTGGCCAAAGGTACGAGACAAAGCCTCCGCCCTGTTTTGCCGCGTCAACCATGTCCTTCGTGAAGAACTTGCCGGTGGAGTCTCTCAAACCGGACTGATCCTTGCCCTCGAGCTGTTTGTTGACCGGATGCATCAGATTGACGTTGCTGTAATTGAAGATGAAGAAGTACTCCGACCCACTGTAGCGCATGACCCGCAGAGCCTCGGAGGCGCGCTTCTGGGCCTCTTCCTCGGTCATTTCCCCCCGGCCAGCACGGGCATGGTAATCGGCCACAATGCTGATGGCCGTATCGGTCAGGTTCTTGAGTTCGGACTGCTTGCGCTCCGTCAGAACCGTCGAGATCGTCATCGATCCGTAGATCGAGAATGCAATCAACGCCAGAATGCCAGCAGCCATTCCGGCATAGAACCTGCCAGTAACACTGGACAGAATGCTCGTTACCCTCTTCCGAGCGGGGGGATTTTGGACAGTCATCTCTTCTTTGTGGGCCCGCCTGCATCGCCGCAGGAGGCTCGCGCCCCTGTGGCGCGAAAAATCAGGCTTTTCACCGTTGCATCAAAGAAATAACTCAGGGTTAACCGGCTAAACGACAATCACCAGAGCGGAATACTACTGGAGCTATACGATAGATTAAGACAGAGTGGGGCGCTACTATGCTGCGTTTCGGTTCCGTTTGTTTCTCCTGGTCCGTTTCAGATCAGTAAGGCATCTGAGGATATTCGAAGGGCCTGAGACAAAGAGTTCAGCTTTCCGAGTTGCTGACTGGCGGTTCTCTTTGGATCCGCTCCAGCAGGTCGAGGATAGACTCCCCCTCCGACTTCCTGAGCCTCTCGAGAAACTCGATGCCATGCTCCCTGCCTTTGGACCAGACCAGACGAGCCCGCATGGTCTGACCCAGTTTCGGGATCTCCAGTTCGAACTCACCGCCAAGGTTGGCTGGTTCGGGAAACCAGATGCGGGCTCCGGATTCTGAAAGGTCGCGAATCGTACAGGAGAACTGCGTCGCGTCGGGAGTGGACCTGATACGCCCCTCGAGGATTGACGGAAAGCGCTTGCTCAAGCGTCGGTCGATCATTCGGTGCTCAGACTGGGTTCCCACTGGATGAAAATCGACAAGCTAACTTGAGGTTCGCACGGCAATTGTTCAATCTCAGCTCGATACCGTACTGAGAGCTGTGAACACGGCGCAAGAGCTCACGGGTTTGCTTTTCGCCATACTCCTTGGCCCGGAGCCATTCGCTCGAAAGAGTGGCGCCTGCACCAGCGTGTCGCCCGTCGCCCTTACCACCTCGGCGTGAAGCACTCCGGATCAGATCGGCTGCTGCGGGAATTCCGCTGTCGGCTGCAGGAAAGCGCTCCTCAGCACCTCATAGGTGGTCGATCACGGCAAACAGGTCGGCCGTTTGGCTGTAGGCCTCATTGACCGCGGGCATCTCACCGAAGCCCCGGCGATCGAATGCGATCACGTGATAGTTCGGGGCTAACGCGGCAAGCTGGTGACGCCACATCCGGCGGTCCGCGACTGCGGCACGCAGGAAGACAATCGGTGGGCCGTCGTCGGCCCACTCAGCCGCGATCCGCGCGGTACCAACAGGCACGATCCCCGAGGTCGTCTGCATCTTGTTGAAAACTAGCTATGGCACGTGGGGCTAAGCCTAATCCCGCGGCGAAGCCTAAGCAACAATAGATCATCCTGCACCATGACCCAAATCCGCGTCGTTTAAGGGTGCACCGGGCAAGCCCTCCGGACTAGATCTGTCAGAAAACAGCCTCGCATTCCATAAATGATGAAGTGGACGGCGCCTGCTCCCGGCAGCGCCCTATGAGATAGGGTGATTGCCTCAGCGCCAGACAGGGAGCCGCTCCAATGCATGTGACGACAGTAGGTCTCGATCTCGCCAAGCATGGACCATCGAGTATCTAAGTTACAGTTTGTACTCTGATGCGCGACGTCAATTCGGAGGTAGGAATTTTCGGGATTGTATATGTCCCAATCGCATTTCTTGTTCCTTTGCTGCAGCTTAGGCGCAAATGACACGGCTCGGATTCGGCCCCATCATGAGCGGTTGGCGTCGCTTAATCGAAAGGAAGGGCCCCGGCCGGCAATGCCGGGCGGGGCTGAGCAAAACAGAGGCTCGAACGTAATCTCAATCGACCAGAGCTCCATAGAGCAGGTTCTTGAACAGGAACCGGGTATGCAACCGCGGGGACGGCGCCGCTGCCATAAAGACCCCGACGATATTCTCCTTCGGATCGATGGTGAAACTCGTCCCGCCGGCACCGGCCCACATGTAGTCACCGGTCGAGCCCGGCACCCATGACAGTCCCTCCTGCAGGCGAACGCCAAAGCCAAGTCCGAAGCCATAGCCCGGGCCGGTGGTCGGCGTGGGGGCGCCCTGCAACCCTGCGATATGGTCCGAAGTCATAAACTCAACGGTCTCAGGTGACAGGATCCGCACCCCGTCGAGTTCACCCCCGTTGAGCATCATCTGCGCAAAGCGGAAATAATCCTCCGCCGTAGTCACGGTTCCCGCCCCGCCGAGCCGGTAACGCTTCCCGGGGTCTTCTTCGACGCGGACCCACTTCCAGGCATCCGCCTTCTGCGGATCGCTACCCAGGGCATCGGCCAATTTCGGCAGCTGCTCAGGAGTGGCCTGGAATCTGGTGTCCTTCATGTTGAGAGGTTTGAATAGGATCTCATCGAGGTAATGGTCCAGTCGTTTGCCCGAGACCCGTTCGACCAGAACCCCGAGAACATCGGTCGAAACCCCGTATTCCCATCGAGTACCAGGCTCATAGGCTAGCGGGATAGTTGAGAGACGCTTGATCAGCTCTTCGGGGGAAAGATCACTGTTCCGGGACTCGATCTCCGCCTTGTCATAAGCCTCCTTCAGTTCCGGGAAGGGAGCGCTGCCTGCGTAGGTAAAGCCAGAGGTGTGTCGCAGGAGATCTTGAACCGTAATCTGGCGCTTGGCCGGAACCGCAACCCGGGTTGTTCGGCCCCGGTCATCCGTCTGTTCCGTATAGACAGTCATCTGCTTGAACTCGGGCATCCAATTAGAAATCGGATCCCGAAGGCTCATCTTGCCCTCCTCGACAAGCTTCATTGCCGCCGCCGAAACAAAGGGTTTTGTCATCGAGAATGCCCGAAAGACAGCATCCTTGGTCATCGGCTTGGCTTTCGCCGCGTCGATGAAGCCATGGGCTTCGAAATGCACGATCTCGCCGTTCCGGGCAATTAAGGTCACGGCGCCCGGCATCGTTCCCTTTTCGATTTCGGCCCTCATGACAGGGGCGGTCCGGTCCAGTCGCTCCTGCGAGAAGCCTTGAAGTCCATTATCGGTGGCAAATGAAAGTTGTAACGGTACGATGGCCAGAACGGCGGCCATCGACAAAAGAATGCGTCTTTTCATGCCTCTTCCTCCCGTCTCCGGACCACAAGGCTTCGCTCGCGCCGGCACATAAAAGCTTAGTGCGGGCGTGGCGCGTGGCTAGATACTCTGAGGGATCGACGACACGACAACTCGAGGCTTCGTACGCGTCAGGTTCGGAGAATTACGTACAATGGCGAAACTACCAGCCCATTGTGCCGTAAGATGTTGTGGAGTCGGACCCGCACCTTCCCCGTCTAATTTGGGGTGGGAACAAGAACTGTTCCACACACGGGCTCGTCTTGGCACCGTCAGGAGCGGGAGCCATCCACCCATTGTTTGGGAGCAATTCTTGTTCCCACCCCTTTGGGGAGCGCCTCTGCGTGCCATGACACCGTCCACCATAGGGCCCGCGAGTATGCCCGCGGTCCGGTTCACATCAACTCGGCCGAGGGTTTCAATGATCAGATCCGCCGCACGGTCTCAGGCGTGTTTCACCATATCAGTCCGCATCACGCGTATCTCTACTTCAACGAGATCGGTTTCCGCTGGTCGCAGCGGATGGTCACGGGCCAGGCGCCGCGACGAACGCGCAAGGGACGGGCGGTGACCAAGACCTTGTGGGCGAGAATGCCGCCTGCTCTGCAGCTTCCAGCGGTGTTTCGCTTCGCTATCGGACGCGAGATGCGGCGGATGAAAGCCGGTGGGATCAACCTTCTCTCGAAAGTAGCTGTCTTTGGTTGATAATGCCGGCGTATAATCAGGAACAGATCTTGCGCTGGCCCTTTCAGGGCCTGGTTGGCAAATTGCAGGTTACCGTTGTCGAGGCGCAGCCGCTCGACCTCCTCTTGCAAAGTCTGATTGTCGATCCGCAGCCCTGAGAGCTCCTGCTCGGGCTCTGTCGCAATTTCTGACTGCGGACAGAAAGATCTAAGCGCAGTTCGTACTCGCCTATTCGGCGAGCCGCTCGAACTGCTCAGCGAGTGAGGATTGCGGAGCGCAGGCATATTTCGCCTGTCCCTTTCGCATCATGTGCACCNTCGCAATTTTTGACTGCGGACAGAAAGATCTAAGCGCAGTTCGTACTCGCCTATTCGGCGAGCCGCTCGAACTGCTCAGCGAGTGAGGATTGCGGAGCGCAGGCATATTTCGCCTGTCCCTTTCGCATCATGTGCACCATTTCGATACCGCCCAGGATCACGCGAGCGCTGTTCAGGGACTTGAACCCCATCATCGGGCGAACCCGCCGCTTGATAGCCCGTTGATCCTGCTCGAGACGATTATTGAGACAGGCGCTTTGCCGGATCTTGATCGGTTTGAGCCTGCGTCTTGAATGGTCCTGGAGCCGGCTCTCCGCATCACACGACAGGATGGCTTCCCGATTGGTCTGGCTGCCGTCGATAACGATCCGCTCTGGCCGGCCATGCCGCCTGAGGGCTCGGCTCAGGAATTGCTTGGCGGCGGTCAGATTGCGCCGCTCACTGAGCCAGAATTCGACCGTATCGCCGTTGCCGTCAATCGCGCGATACAGATAGCACCACTGACCCCGGACCTTGATGTAGGTTTCGTCGACATGCCATCTCCGGGTGACGGGTCGCTTGCGTCGAGTGAAGCGCTCCAGCAGTTCGGGCGAGTAACGGTCGACCCATCGGCCGACCGTTGCGTGATCAACGGAGATGCCACGCTCCGCCATCATCTCTTCCAGATTCCGGAGGCTGAGATTGTAGGCCAAATACCAGCGCACGCAGAGCAGGATCACGGAGCGATCGACATGCCTACCCTTGAACACGCCACCCTCCGCCCCTTAACCTCAGAGAGCAGTAGCTGAAACTCTGAAACAAAGGGTTTGCGACATATCCCTCCGGCGCCGTGGCTACTGCGATCTGTGACAGGGCGGCCAGGTGCGGTGGCTATGGGACCTCCGGAATGCCTAGAGGGTGTCTGGAAATTAAGCTGCGGCATGGACTAATCTTTTGGTCATGAGGCGGCACATAGCGAGATAAATCCACGTCTCGGTGGTCGACGGCAGGCCCTCCCAGTCCTTGGCCAAGCGGCGGTNCATTGGATACTCCAAAGATGAACCTGGTCCGAAGATGGCGGGTGGAGGCTCAGCCTTTCACGAAGGCGAGCAGATCCGGGTTGATGACGTCGGCATGAGTCGTCAGCATTCCATGTGGATAGCCCTTATAGACCTTGAGCATGCCGTTTCTCAGAAGCTTTACGGACTTGAGCGCGGAGTCGGCGATCGGGACGATCTGGTCGTCATCACCATGCATGACGAGCGTCGGCACCGAGATCGCCTTAAGATCTTCTGTCTGGTCAGTCTCCGAGAAGGCTTTGATGCCATCATAGTGCGCCTTGGCCGAGCCGATCATGCCCTGGCGCCACCAGTTCTGGATCACACCCGGATATACCTTGGCGCCCTCCCGGTTGAACCCGTAGAACGGTCCCGTGGCCACGTCGAGGAAGAGCTGGGCCCGGTTGTCGGCGACACCCTTGCGAAAACCGTCGAACACCTCGATCGGCAAGCCTTCCGGATTCCTCTCAGTCTTGAGCATCAGCGGTGGAACGGCGCTCACCAATACCGCCTTAGCGACGCGGCCCGCGGGCTCGCCGTGCTTGGCCACATAGCGGGCAACCTCGCCGCCGCCCGTCGAGTGGCCGATGTGGACAACGTTCTTCAAGTCGAGTGCTTCGACAACCGCGAAGGCATCGGCGGCGTAATGGTCCATGTCGTGGCCTTCGCTGACCTGGGCCGAGCGGCCGTGTCCTCGACGGTCATGGGCGACGACGCGATAGCCATGCTGAAGGAAGAACAGCATCTGTGCGTCCCAATCGTCGGAACTAAGAGGCCAGCCGTGGTGGAACATGATCGGCTGGGCATCCTTCGGACCCCAGTCCTTGTAGAAGATTTCCGTGCCGTCCTTGGAGGTGATCGTCGCCATGGTGAGCGCTCCTTTCGGTGGGGTTGGTGGTGTGGCCGCTTCCGGTGAACCCGGCAGTGCGAGGGAAGCGGTGAAGGCCGCTGCCGCCGCCAACTGTCACGGCGGGTCAGGGAGATGGGAGAACGAGGGGAGCCGGACATCGGGACTTCTCCTGGGTCAGGTTGTGGTGGGCTTCCCGCGCGGCTTGTCGACGCCGAGGAAGTGCTGGACCAAGGGCTCGTCCGGTCCCTGGTGGAATCGGCGCGCCTGGGACTGGATGTCGGCGTCGCTCTTCGATACGCGCCTATGCTGGCGCAGGTGTTCGGCCCAGGACTCGACGAAGAACCACTCCACTAGGCGTTCCGGATCGGCGGCGTCCTCGGAGATGCCCCAGGCATAGGCCCCGTCCCTGCGCCGCTCCTCGGAGAGCCGGTAGAGGGCGGTGAGGAAGCCCGCACGATCCTGCGGGAGGATCCGGTAGGTGATCATGATCATCACTGGGCCGCGATCTTGTGCGACCGGCTCAGCGATGGCTGGCTCAGGCCAATGCAGGGAGGGCGTGAGGTCGCCTTCGCCTTCCGGCAGCGATGCTCGATGGGCCAGGAGTCCGCTCAGGGCCAGAGCGGCGCCGGCGCCGATCAGGGCCGCGTCTGTGCCGGTCTCCTGGGCCACGAGACCCCAACCCAGGCTCCCCGCCGCCATGGCGCCGTTGAAAGCCGTGAGATAGATCGCCAAGCCACGGCCCCGAATCCAATTCGGCAGGATGGCCTGCATGGTTCCATTGAGGGTGGTCAGCATCGTGATCCAGGCCGTCCCGAGCACGAAGGTCGCGAGCAGGCCCACGACTTCGAGGTCCGTCAACGCAAGAAGGATAGTCGCGCCTGCGGTGACCACGGTTGCGGCCAAAACCAAACCGTCCTGACCTAGGCGCGCCCGGGCGCGGGGCATCACAAGGGCGCCGCAGATCGCTCCGGCTCCGACGCTGCCGAGCAGGAGACCATAAAAGCCTGGGCCGCCGCCGATCTCCTGGCGGGCCACGAGTGGCAGCAACGCCCAGGCCGCGCTGGCAGAGCCGAAGAACAGAACCGTGCGCCAAAGAATCCGGTGCAGGCTGCGGCTGGCGCAGGCATAACGGAAGCCTACCCGCAGGGCTCCACCAAAATGCTCACGCAGACCGGCTTCGGCATCGGCCTCCCGCCGCCACCACAGGAGGGCGGCACTAACGATTGCATAGGTGAGCACATCGATGCCGTAGACCGCCGCCGCGCCGAGCGCCGCCAGGACGAACCCGCCAAGCGCCGGACCGATGGAGCGGGCGATGTTAATGCCAAGCGAATTGAGCGCGACAGCTCCCTTGATGTCGGCTTTGGGCACCAGCTCCGGCGTAATCGCCTGCCAGGCAGGGGTCGCCAGCGCAGCCCCTGTGCCACCGAGGAAGGTGAGCAGGACTAGGCTCTCCACCGTGACATTGCCGGTCCAGGCCAAGAGGGCGAGAGTGGAGCTGACGAGGCCGAGGCCGACCTGGATCATGACCAGGAAGCGGCGGCGGTCAAGGATGTCCGACAGGACGCCGGCGGGAATGGAGAAGAGAAAGACGGGAAGCGTCCCAGCCGCCTGGATCATCGCAACGGCGGCGGGCGAGGCCGACAGGTCCGTGACGAGCCAGGAGGAGGAGACATCGCGCATGAAGGTGCCGATGTTGCCGAGCACGGTAGCGGCCCAGATCACCGCGAATAGGCGGTGGTGCAGCGGTGCGAAGGTCCCGGGAGGAGGGGCGGCCCCATCGGCCATGGTGGTTCCGGTTCCACTCATTGGCGTGGCCCTGCGCCGTTGACGAACAGGGCTGATACGGCCAAGCCGCCGACGATGGCAACATGCTCAAAGAAGGTGGCGGTCTGGCGGCCCCGATCCGGACCCTCGAACATCCAGAATGGATGCGCCAGGAACGTTGCGAGAGCCGTGAACACGGCGAGGATGCCGGCTCCGAGCCAGCAGAAGCGGCGCGTCAGGAATAGGACCGAGCCGCCGAGTTGCGTGACGATGACGGACGCAGCGACGAGAACGGCTGGTTGCAACTCGAGATCCGCAACCTCCCCGGTTGTGCCGGCAAAGTCGACCAGCTTGATGACGCCGCTAATCAGGAACGGCGAGGCCAGCGCAAGCCGGGCGATGAAGGCGGCGCCGGGCACGGCCAGCACCTGGGCGATAGGGCGGGGGACGGTGACGTCATGCATGGCACACCTCCCTCAAAAGGCCCAGCAGGAGCAGCCGAGCACGCTCCAGAATGAGCGCACATCGGATGTGGGCGTGTTGGCGCTCCAGGCGCTGGCATGGGAATGGCCATGCACGCCGCAGGAGTTGGCGCAAGCGCAAGCCGCCGCCGCGAAGGCATACTTGCGAGCCTCGTCATTGCCGGCCCGCTGCTGGTAGCCGCCATAGCTCCGCACCGGCGACCAATCCGGCATGGGTGGGGGCAGCGAAGGAGCGAGATCCTTGAACTCGGCGTCGCCATGCACGGGCTTGCCGCCCAACAGTGTCAGAACCGACGTGATGTCCTGGATCGCATCCTCCGGCACGGCAAAGTAGTCATCGGAGAGCACCGCCAGATCGGCCAGTTGGCCTTGCCGGATCTGACCTTTCTTGCCGGCCTCGTTCGAGAACCAGGTGTTGGCCTCGGTCCACAGCCGCAGGGCACTTTCACGGTCGAGGCGATTGGCTGCTGGATAGAGCGTCAGCCCTCCCAGCGTCCTGCCCGTCACGAGCCAGGACAGGGAGATCCAGGGATTGTAGGAGGCGACGCGGGTGGCGTCCGTGCCGGCGCCGACCGGCACGCCGGCGTCAAGCATGCGCTTGACGGGCGGCGTGTGCTCAGCCGCCTTGTTGCCGTAGCGCTCGACAAAGTCCCCGCCCTGGAACGCCATCCGGTGCTGGACCGCGATGCCGCCGCCAAGGGCTGCAATGCGGTCGATGTTGCGGTCGTCGATGGTCTCGGCATGATCGAAGAACCAGTGCAGGCCGTCGAAGGGTATCTCGCGGTTCACCTTCTCGAACACGTCGAGCGCCCGCGTGATGGTCTCATTGTAGGTGGCGTGCAGCCGCCAGGGCCAGCGGTTCTCGACCAGCAGGCTGACGACCGGCTCCAGATCGCCTTCCATGTTGGGGGGCATCTCGGGCCGTTCGACCTTGAAGTCCTCGAAGTCGGCAGCGGAGTAGACCAGCATCTCGCCGGCACCGTTGTGGCGGTAGAGATCGTCACCCTGGCCTGGCTTGACTTGCTTCGACCAGCTGTCGAAGTCCTTGAGTTCTTCCTTCGGCTTCTGGGTGAACAGGTTGTAGGCAAGGCGCACCGTGAGCTGGCCCTCGCGGTGGAGCTCCTCGATGATCCGGTAGTCGTCCGGATAGTTCTGGAAGCCGCCGCCGGCGTCGATCACGCCGGTCACTCCGAGGCGGTTCACCTCACGCATGAAGTGACGCGAGGAGTTCTTCTGGTACTCTGGCGGGAGTTTTGGGCCCTTGGCAAGAGTGGCATAGAGGATGGTGGCATTGGGCCTGGCGATCAGCAGGCCCGTGGGGTTGCCGTTCGCATCCCGCTGGATCTCGCCGCCGGGCGGGTTTGGCGTGTCCTTGGTATAGCCGACGGCCCGCAAGGCCGCGCCGTTGAGCAGTGCACGGTCATACAGGTGGAGGATGAAGACGGGCGTGTCAGGCGAGACTGCATTGATCTCATCGAGCGTCGGCAGACGCTTCTCGGCGAATTGATGTTCGGTGAAGCCGCCGACCACGCGCACCCACTGCGGCGCCGGCGTCCGGTCTACCTGTTCTTTGAGCATCCGCATGGCGTCGGCCAGGGAGCGGACGCCGTCCCAGCGCAGCTCCATGTTGTAGTTGAGGCCGCCACGGATGATGTGCATGTGGCTGTCGATCAGGCCCGGAATGACGCGGCGGCCCTTGAGGTCGATCCGCTGCGTGGTCGGTCCGGCGAGAGGCATCACCTCCTGCTCGTCACCGACGGCCGCGAAGCGTCCGTACCGGATGAGCAGCGCCGATGCTTCAGGCTGCTGGCGGTCGAGGGTCGTGATCTTGCCATTATGAAGGATGAGATCAGCGGACGTGTTCATGGATTGCGCCTCGGTCCATTCCGGAAATGAAAGCCCGGTCGCCAATGCGCCAAGCCCGTTGACGACGCTGCGTCGATTGAGGGAGCTCACCATTGCAGTTCTCCAGCAGAGCGCGATCTTATGCACTTCCGATGGTTGGGAAGGGTGAAGCGGCGCGGACTCATGATGCCTTACTCTGCCCATCACCTGCCCGTCCGGTCAGCCTGCCGCCTTGCGGCAGGTGGCCGAAGACGTGCGGACGGACCTGATGCAGCCAGGATTCTGCTGGCGATTCCTTCTGCCAGATGCCCTTGAGTAGCGGCGGGATCTGCTCTCCGACGAGGATGCCGAGCAGGCCAATCAAGGCGACCACGGGCGGCGCCGGAGAGCGCACGTTCAGCATGCTGTAGATGACGCCAACCAGGAGGCCGGCCCCAAGCGACATGAGGTAGATTCTCATTGCATCCTCCCTAATGTATGCTTGGGGAGAGCGGCGCATCGGCATTGATGCACCGCCAACTCGCGCAGAGGCTGGTTCATGGTCTGACAGGCTTAGACAAACCACCCCTGAACCAGATTATTCCGCGGCCTGAGCGTGGGAGCCCTCGCTCGCGCCGAACATTGTCTTGGCGTAGATGATGCCGAGCCCATAGGCGCCGCCGAACCTTTTCGCGATCCCGGTGGTCATGTCGTAGGTGTCGGTACGAGCCCAGTCGCGCTGAAGTTCGAGCAGGTACTGCAAGGATGTCATGGGTCTGGCGCCTGCCTGGATCATTCGCTCCATTGCCCGTTCATGCGCCTCCTCCGAGACGTCGCCGCAAGCATCGGCAATGACGTAGACCTCAAAGCCCTGATCGATCGCCGACAAGGCCGGGCCAACGATGCAGACCGACGTCCACAGACCCGACAGCACGATCCGGTTCTTGCCGATCTCGTTGATGCGTTCGATCACGGCGGCATCTTCCCAGGTGTTCATCGACGTGCGGTCGAGAAGAGCCTGCCCTGGGAACGCGTCGGTAATCTCAGTGAACATTGGCCCAGAGAAGCTCTTCTCGGCCACCGTCGTCAGGATGGTCGATACACCGAAACCCGCCGCGGCGTGGGCGACGAGCGCCGCGTTGTTGCGCAGCATCACCGCATCAATCGACTTGGTCGCGAACGACATCTGCGACTGGAAGTCGATCATGATGAGCGTGTGGTCCTTCGGTGCGACGAGCTGTGCTCCGGGAGTCGGTGTGGCATTGGTGGTCATGGTCTTCTCCTTGGTTGAGCAAGATCTGCGGCATCATGGGATGCGACAGGAGGCTTCTTCAGGCCCGGAGCACTCCTCCTCCGTGCCGCCAGATACGCAAGTTGACTGATACGAGGTCTGTTCTTGCCCGACTGGGGCCAGAGTTACTGCCCCTGGGATCCTTTACCCACAGGCCCTTCGGAATGATCGACGGCCGATCGGATGCACGATAGAAGCTCATCCGCCTCCAGTGGCTTCGCGATGTAGCACTTGATGCCTTCCCCCAGTGCCTGTGGGCGGATGTGGTCCTCGGGATAGGCTGTCATCAGGATGGTCGGGATCGTAAAACCAGACGCGGCCAATTCGCGATGAAGCTCAAACCCGCCCATCCCAGGCATCCGCACGTCCGTGATCAGGCAGTCCATCTTGTGCAGATCCTCCGACCTCAGGAGCGCGGCCGCCGAGTCGAATCCCGCAGCAGCAAACCCCAATGCCTTGACCAGATCGACGGTGGCATCGCGGGCGGACTCATCATCATCCACGATCGCGATCAGCAAGTCGCCCACCATCTGGCCCCTTACAAAATCCCGGAAGATCATGTGACCTGAGCCCGGGCTGGCGGCGCGACAATTCCAACGCCGAGCTGATCATCGCAAGGGCGGGCGGATGAGTTCAATCGAACTGTGGTGGCGGGCGTCTACGCCTTTCCGGTAGCCGCGTTTAGACTATCGGCAATCCGGACAAGGTCGGCGAGGGAGGGGGCGTTCATCTTGCGCATGACTTGGGCGCGATGGACCTTCACTGTCATCTCGCTCAATCCCAACTCAGCGGCGATCTGCTTGTTCAACATACCGGTCACGACTAAAGCCATCGTCTCCTGCTCCCGCGGCGTCAGCGAGGTGTATCTCGCCCGCAACTCCGTGAGTGCCTCCTCGTCTGCCCGGCGGCGGCGATCAAGGGCGATCCCCACATGGACTGCATCGAGCAGGTCCTGATCTCGGAACGGCTTGGTGAGGAACTCGATCGCCCCTGCCTTCATGGCGGCCACCGACATCGGGATGTCACCGTGGCCGGTGATAAACACGATCGGAAACCTGATGCCGATGGATTCCTGCAATCGCTGGAACTCAAGCCCGCTGGTGTCAGGCAGGCGGACATCGAGAACGAGGCAGGTGGGGAGGTCGATGCGGTTATCATCCAGGAACGCCTCGACCGAACCGTAGGAGCGCACCTCGTGACCGACTGAGCGAAGTAGGTCCTCGATCGACTCGCGGACATAGACGTCATCATCAATAACGTAGACGATCGACCCCCTCTTGTTCATCGGATTGATCCTCAATGGCGAATGTCCGATACAATGTTGCATGGCAGTGTGAGGTGGAAGACTGCGCCGTGCGGGATATTGTCAGTCGCCCATAGCCGCCCGCCGTGGTCTTCGATGATGGATCGGCTGAACATCAGCCCCATGCCCATGCCCTCCGGCTTTGTGCTGAAGAACGGATCGAAGATTCGGTCCCAAAGGTCGGATGCGATGCCCGGGCCGTTATCCTCCACCGTCACCAGGACCTCTCCCTCTCCCGAACGGGAGCTGACCTTGATGATCCGGGGACGGTCGGTGACGGAACTCAATGCATCAACGGCGTTTGCGATCAGGTTCAAGATGACCTGTTCCATTTGCATCGGGTTGACTGTGACGGGAAGTGCTCCCTCAAGATGGGTCCGTATCGAGACACGCCTAAGGCGCGCCTCCTCCTCGGTCCGCAACAGGACACTCTCGATGAGACGGTTCAGGTCGATTGGAGCTCGCTCCCGGGTGTCCGTTCTGAAGAGATTTCTGATGCCATTGACCACATCGCGGGCGCGATGACCATCGCGCACCACCCGCTCCAAGGCGGATCGCGCCTCCCCGACGCGTGGCACGTCATTGTCGAGCCAGCGCAGGCCAGCGCTGGCATTGGTGACCATGCTGGCCAGTGGCTGGTTGATCTCGTGCGCGATCGAGGCCGATAGTGCCTCCATGGCCGTGAGCCGGCTCTCCCGGGCCAAGCGCTCAGAGCGGATGGAACGAACCAGTTGAGCATGCAAGGCTGTCGTCTCGGACAGGAGGACCAGCAGTACCACGCTGGCGGATGCCAGGCCAAACAGGCGACCTGCCCACCAGCCGACGCTCAGCCGCGTGGCGCCGCCGAGATATGAGATCAGGAGGATCTCGATCAGTAGCGTGCCGAGCACCACCATCAGCCACAGATCGAGCGTCGAACGCAGCCGAGTCCAAAGCACCGCGAGGCTGGTCAGATAAATCGCCACTGATGCCGCGGGAACAACGTGCCAGAGCGGGGTCACCTCGCGCGTATTAAGCATGAAGGTTGGAAGGTTCTCCGCACGCAGGACCACGGCGAGGGTCAAGACCGATGTCAGGGTGGCAACAAGGGCGATCCAGCCCAGGATGGCGCGACCAGAGACCTTCCATGATTGGTCCCAGTCCTTCTTATCCCTCATAAGCGTGAAAGCGAGGACGGAGAGGGCGAATCCGAGACGCCGCGCTGCCGCGATAACGGCCGTGATCTGGAGGTTTGGTTCGATCCCAAGCGTCGTGAACACCCCGGGGAAGCTCAGGGCCCATGGCATCGCCAGCAGGCCCGAGAGGAGATAGCCGGTCGCCAGGATGAGTATGGCCCGCGAACGGTCGATCGAGAAGAGAGCGAAGAGAAGGGCTGACGTGAGCAACTCGACGAGGAGCGCTGCCGCCGCGTAGGCTGGGATCAGGATCTCGGTTCCCGGAAGGTTAACGCGGGCGACGGGTGCGGAAAACAGCATCGCCGCCATCAGAGCGGCAACGATGCCCACTGCGAGCCGCCGTTGGCTTCGGTTGGGCGCCGCGGTCGACAAAAGGAAAGGGTGCTGGCCTTGCGCTTCAATCATCAACGCGTCGCAATTCTTACGGTTGCGGGATATTTACGAGAAATACCTTTTGAATGGAAGGAGTTGCTAGACACCCAAGAAATATGAGCTCGACATTTAGGTCTATGTCGGGGCTTGCGGATGACAGACGTTCAGGAGTCGGGCCACGATGTCAACCGGATTGCCGGCACCAAGCCGTGGGGCTCCAGCCCTGATCATCGGGGCGTCGGGCTCACTGCATCGCCCGATGACTGGCGCGGGTCATCCTGCCCTTCGATGCGCCTGCGCTTCTTGGCGATCTCTGCCGCTAGGAAGTCGAGGAATACCCGGACACGTGGGGATTGGCGCAGATCGGGATGGGTGAGGAGCCAAAGACCGGCCGAGAAGTCAGGATTGAACGGACCCAGTCGGACAAGCTCCGGCCGGGCATCCCCGATGAAGCAGGGAAGATGACTGATGCCGAGCCCCTCCTCGACGGCCTCGGCCAGTCCGAGCACCGTGTTGACCTTGTACCCAATCCGCTCCGGCGGCACATGCTCGTGCACGAACCTTACGGCTTTCAGTATCGCCAGGTTGTCACCCAGGGACACCCAATCGCGTTCGTACAGGCTCTCCGGGTCGATAGACTCAGGGTCAGGGAAATCGTCCGCGCGGCCATAGAGCGCCCAGGCGATCGTGGCGGCCCGTCGGCCGACAAGGTTCTCGGGAGGAGTGTCGGTGGCGCGGATCGCCACGTCGGCATCCCGTTTCGACAGATTCAACTCCTGGTTCGCGAGGACCACATCCAGGCGCATGTTGGGATGCATCTTCCGGAATTTTCCGAGCAGGGGTGTCAGCAGGTGGACCAGGAGTGAGTCGTTGGTGGTCACGCGCAGTTCGCCAGCGGGCGCGATCTCCCGTCCGGCCATCTTGCGCGTGAAGGCCGTGATGTCGTCGTCCACCCGCTGGGCCAAGGCGACCATCTCCTCGCCGGGCGTGGTGAGGGTGTAGCCGCTGCGGTGGCGCTCGAAGAGCTTGGCCCCGAGCGCCTCCTCGATCTGAGCGAGGCGGCGGAAGACCGTGGAATGATTGATCCCGAGGAGGGCCGCCGCAGCGGGAAGGTTGCGGACATCGGCGATGGCCTTGATCAGGCGGAAGTCGTCCCAGGCAAGGTTCTTGAACGGTTCGCCCACGGTGCTCTCCCGGACGCATTACGGCTGCCGGCGCAGTTTCGGCGTCGGCAGCTCATGAGGCAAGGTCCTTCAGCCGATCCGCGGACGGAGAGTCGCCTTGGGGCTGTTCGGGACGGCGACGGGTTTCAGGGCGAAGGCGCCGTCGCCGATCAGGATGTGGGCGAGGGCTGCCGCCGCGAGGAACGCGGGATACTCCCAGCCGCCGTTCGGGGCGTTGAACACCCAGCCGTTCGGCGCGTGGATGAGGGCAGCGCCGAGCAGGACCGGCAGCAGCGCGACCGAGACGACGCGGGCGTAGAAGCCGGTCAGGATGGCGAGGCCGCCGATCAGCTCCGCTAGGATGATCGGCCATGCAAGGAAGGCGGGGTAGCCGACCTGGTCGAGGAAACCGGCGAAGCCCGGCATCGTGAACACGGCGATCTTCAGATACGCATGGGCGATAAACATGATGCCGAGGGCGGCACGCAGGGTGAAGGCGCCATAGGGGGCAAGGCGAGTGTCGATCATGGGTCTGTCTCCGGGACCGGATCTGGTCCGATAACGGCAAAGCTGATCCTTTCACTGTCGCAATGCAACAGACTGGAAAGCAGCTTTGATATTGCATGGGTGCAATCGAAAGCCCATGGCGTTTGGGCCGGACCGGCGTATCTCTGATGCAGCAACAGGGGCGATGGAGCCCCTTCGGAGGAAAAGACCATGCGTCGGAACGGCATCCACCACATCACCGCCATCGCGGGCCTGGCCCAGCGCAACCTCGACTTTTACACCCGCACGCTCGGCCTGCGCCTGGTCAAGAAGACCGTCAACTTCGACGATCCCGGCACCTACCACTTCTACTACGGTGACGAGGCCGGCCAACCGGGCACAATCCTGACGTTCTTCCCGTGGGAGCATGCCGCTCCGGGCCGGCTTGGGATCGGGGAGACACAGGAGACGGTCTTCCGGGTGCCTGAAGGCGCCATCAGCTACTGGACGCACCGGCTGATCGAGAAGGGCGTGGCGCATGAGGTGCCGCAGAAGCGCTTCGGCGAGACTGTCCTGGCCTTCAAGGATCCCGATGGCATGCGGCTGGCCTTGGTGGCCGTGCCTGGCATCGAGGCCGAGACGGCCTGGAGCACCGGCGACATCCCGGTCGAGCATGCGATCCGCGGCTTCCACAGCGCCAGCCTGCTGCTGGACATGGCGGCTCCGACCGGAGCCATCCTGACGGATGTGTTCGGCTTCACCGAGGTGGCCCGCGAGGGTTCGCTGGTTCGGTACAAGGCCGGGGACACAGCGCTGGGCGGCATCGTCGACCTGCGCGAGGCGGGTGGTTTCCTGCCGGGTCGTCCGGGCGCCGGCACGGTCCACCACATCGCCTTCCGGGCGACCGATGATGCGGCGCAGGCGGAGATGGTCCGAAAGCTCGCCGAGAACCACGGCATCCGCACGACGGAGCAGAAGGACCGCGACTACTTCCGCGCCGTCTACTTCCGCGAGCCGGGCGGCCTGCTGTTCGAGATCGCCACCGACGCGCCGGGCTTTGCAGCCGACGAGCCGGCCGAATCCCTCGGCCGGGCCCTGAAGCTGCCCCGCTTCCTGGAGCCGAACCGCGAGCAGATCGAAGCGGTCCTGCCCAAGGTCGCCTGACCCAACGCCAACCCACCCTGCGCCCGACCGATCCGGGCGCAGGGACCTTTCCCTTTCCGCATTGGCAGGGCTGCCAAGGCCCTGATCGAGGTTGCCATGACTACGACGACCGAACTCCCGTTCATCCATCGCTTCACGCCGGCCCCGGCGCCGGGCCGGCCGCCGCTCCTGCTTCTGCATGGCACCGGTGGCAACGAGGACGACCTGTTGCCGCTCGGGCCGATGCTCTCCCCTGGCTCAGCCCTCCTGTCACCGCGCGGCAAGGTGCTGGAGGGCGGCATGCGGCGCTTCTTCCGCCGCCTGCGCGAGGGCGTGTTCGACGAGGAGGACGTGCGCCGCCGCGCCCACGAGCTCGCCGACTTCGTCGCCGAGGCGCGGGAGGCCTATAGTCTGGCAGAGCCGATTGCGATCGGCTTCTCCAATGGCGCCAACATCGCCGCGGCCGTGCTTCAGCTCAGGCCTGAGGCGCTGGCTGGAGCCGCCCTGGTGCGGGCGATGGTGCCGCTGCAGGAGCCGCCGGCGGCCAACCTGAGCGGCAAGCCGGTGCTGATCGTCTCTGGTGCATCCGATCCCATTGTGCCGGCGGACAACGCCAAGCGACTGGCGTCGCTGCTGAAGGGCGCCGGCGCCTCCGTCCAGCACCAGGTGCTTCCAACGGGGCATGCGCTGTCGCAGACCGACATCGCCCTCACCAAAATCTGGATCGACCAACTCCAACGTACTCCGGAGGGCGGGCCTTCGGGTCCGCCCGATAAGGACAACGATCAGCAACTCACCGGCAATGCCCCGGCCAATCACGCCTTCTACACCCGGACGCTCAGCCTGTGCCTGGTGAAGAAGACAGTCAACCAGGACGATGTCAGCGCCTATCACCTGTTCTATGCCGACGGGCGCGGCTCGGGTACTGCCAACTTGATTGCCGAGTAGACAAAGCTGTTGCTGGCGCAGCCATCATGCTGGTCTACATCAGCCTACGAGGTCAGCCCAGCAACCTCGTGCCAGATAGGAAAGGCATGATCCCGGGCAGCGCGATACTTGCTGTCTGAGAGGCGATGACAGCGGAGCTGGAACTGATTGTGGATTGGGCTGTGAATGGCAAGAAGTTGTTGGGCGTGCCGGACTGACTTGAACCGCCTCATGTGGCGCTCCCGTCGTGGGGTGGGTTGGTGTGACACCTCACAGCGGTTATTCAGGTATCGGCTCTGCCGATGCTCGACGCTCGGAAGGATCTCGCGTTTGGCAGCGTCACAGGATCCAAGTTTATCAGTCACGATCACTCTGGGCACATAGGGCACTGCACCAGAACATCGAGTACATTGCCGTGCTGATCAACAGCTCGCCAGAGATAGTGTAGTTTGCCCCGGATGCGGACGAACACCTCGTCGAGGAACCATTTGTCACCGGGTCTCGGCCGGCGCCGCTTGAGGGTCTTGGCGGAGGTGCGTCCAAAGCGCAGGCTCCAGGCGCGATTGGTCTCATAGCTGACCACGATGCCTCGTGCGGCGAGGATCAGTTCGACTTCCCGTAAGCTCAGGCTAAAGCAGCGGTAGGCCAAAGCGCCTGGTTGATGATTTCGGCCGGGAAACGGAAGCCGCGGTAGAGATTGGACGTCGTGCACATGCCCAAGACCGTGCCACAGGCGCCGGTTCCTGCCAACTTGACAGTATCCTGCGCTCGCTCGGACAGAGAGCTCCTGTGATCAAGTCTCCATCACTCCCGGAAAGGACGACCGGTTAATGGAATTACGTTAACGCAACAAAGCGGCTCAGACGCTCCACGAGCCTACCTTGGCCGCCGCCGACGCAGTGGCGCTTGGCATGTTTGCGTAATGACGGCAGAATTCCTGCCAGCTCGTCAGGCTGGCGAGCCGATCGGGAACAGCAACAAGAGCAATTTCTCCCAAGTCGAGGTCTCGCCGAAGCGGTAAGGCACCTGATCAGCTCGTAAGCCCAAAAGCATTTGGAATGCTGCTCTTCCCTGATCGACCCCGTACCTCTTGCGTGAGGGAAGCGCACGAAACAATCGACTGAGAACGAGTACGGCCGCACCTACCGTTCTCAACAAGTGAGGAAAACCCATTGGATCAGTCCATTCAAGCCAAAGCCTTCCGCTCGCTCCATATCCCTGGCCGTCCGCTCGTTCTGTTCAATGTCTGGGACGTCGGCTCCGCCAGGTCGGTGGCCGCAGGGGGCGCCCAGGCGCTCGGAACCGGGAGCTGGTCAGTCGCAGCGGCGTACGGCTTTACGGATGGCGAGCAGATGCCCCTCGACCTTTGTCTCGCGAACCTGCAAAGGATCGCCGAAACAGTTGACCTTCCGGTAACAGTTGACCTCGAGAGCGGGTACGGAGCAGATCCCTCGGCGGTTGGGAAGACAGTTGCGCGCGCCTTGCAGGCTGGAGCCATCGGTTGCAACATCGAAGACAGCTTCCCGGAAAATGGATCGCTACGCGAAACGGCTGACCAAGCGGCCCGTCTCAATGCCGCCAGAGCCGAGGCCGATGCCTTCGGCATCCCGGCATTCCTGAACGCCCGCACTGACGTCTTCTTCCAGTCCGGGCCGGAGCAACACGACGAGAGTATGGTTGAGGCGGCACTCGAGCGCGGCCGGATCTATGCCCAAGAAGGCGCTGATGGTCTATTCGTCCCGGGCTTAGTCGACGAGAGACTCATCGGCCGCCTCGTGGAAGGCTCACCCCTCCCAGTGAACATCATGGTAGGGGAAAGGACTCCTCCGACCGAGAAGCTCGCGGAGTTGGGTGTAGCACGGATCAGTCATGGGCCAGGGCCGTATCTTTTGGCCATGCGCGCGCTGGAGAATGCGGCAAGAGCAGCGTTTCAGAAAATCGGAACAGTCTCCAGGCAGTGACAGACTTTGATCCGCGCCCCTGTCAATCACAAGATGGATCAGAATTGCTGGAAGGACAGAGCAGAGGCTGGGTATATGCGCGGCTCATCACCAAGCGAGGCCGTTTCATAGCGACCCAAGCGCGGCCATGTCTTCTGAGAAAAAGCGCGGATCTTAAGATTAAGGAGCCCGTTTTGAAGATCATGTGTCTCAATTCCTGGGGCGGCAGGCTGCACGACGAATTGGTTCAATACATTCGAACAGCGTCGCCTGATGTGCTTTGCCTTCAGGAGGTGGTCCATAGTCCGACGACAACGAAGGGTTGGCTGACATATCGGGACGGCAATCACATCTTGCCTCAACGGGCTAATCTGTTTCGGGAGGTCGCGGAAGCACTCCCTGGACATGTCGCCATCTTCTGTCCCGCCGCCCAAGGCATCCTGTGGGACGACGACGAGACGGTGCCGTCACAGTGGGGACTTGCCACCTTCATCCGGGAGTCATTGCCGATTACCGCACAAGCGCAGGATTTCGTACACAAGTCCTTTTCGCCACACGGATATGGGGATCATCCCAGATCGCGAAACGCGCATGGGATCAAAGTCTATGACTATACCCGAGATGGATCCATAAGTATTGTTCATATGCACGGGCTGCGTGATCTGAACGGAAAGCAGGATACACCTGAGCGACTCGCTCAAGCGCATCGGCTTGCGGACCTCACGTCCAGGGTCGCTGCGCCGGGCGATCCGTTAGTGGTGTGCGGTGACTTCAATATCGAGCCTGACAGCGAAACTTTCAGAGTCCTCGCCGATCTCGGGCTGACGGATCTTGTGACAACACGTGGCTTTCAAGGCACCCGCACGTCTCACTACAAGAAGCCGGAGCGGTTTGCTGACTACATGCTCGTAAACAAGGCCGTGGTAGTACTGGACTTCACGGTGGTAACCCAACCTGAGGTATCGGATCACTGTCCATTGATCATAGAAATCTGATCCTTGTCCATTTCATTCAGGTTTCTGGGGCTGCGTGATGGCCCCGCCTCGCCAAGCTATGGTGCGCGCGAAACGCTGCTGGCGGCGAGCCGAACCGTGCCCGGAAGCGTCGCGTGAACTCCGAGAGGTCGCCAAACCCGGTATCGAGAGCAATGTTCAGAACAGTGTCGCTCCCCGTGCGCAGGTAATCCGCCGCCGCATCCAGGCGGCGATTTAGGATATAGTTGTAGGGTGTTACACCCGCTACGCGTTTGAAGCTAGCCGCGAACTGGCGCCGCCGCATGCCAACAGCCTGGGCGAGGTAAGCAATCGATAAACGTTCGGCAAAACGAGCATTGATGATCCCGATGGCTTGCGCCACACACCTTTCCTCACCTGTCCGGAACACGCTCCTTGTGACATCGTGATCAAGCGCAAAGGCGACCGCGAGAAGCTCAAGCGCGGTTTCTTCGGCACGTAGTGCGTCGGGGGCAGTGGTATCCAGGTGGATGCGGCCAAGAAGCGGCAGAAGGCGTTCGAGCGGGGGGATGCGAACGTGATGGAACGTTTCCCGTCTCAGCCCCTTCAACTCCCCCACGGTTTCTTCGACCAGTTCCGGAGAGTACTGTAAAGACACGCAGCGATCGCCGATCCCGTGCTCATGTCCGCATTCGTAACAGCTCCCGCCATTGCCCAGAAGGAGCGATCCCGGCACCATCAATGCCCGGCCTCGGCTCGAGCGGTAGGTGAACGTCCCCTCTAAGACAGCAGACACGGAGGTCCACCCGTGCATCTCCTCAAAAGGGCGATCCAACGGTCCGGAGGAACAAACAACTTCCATCACGCGCCAGCCCTCTCCTTGGACGAGAAGGCGCGCGGTCGCACCAGATTGTGGCAGGTCGCTGGTCGGCATGGAGGGCAAAACTAGCCGTTTTCCCCAAGTCGTTCAATCCGGAACCGATAAGGGTCACTGAACCACGCCTGCCAAGAGAACGAGGTCCATGGACGAGGTCTTTCTCGCAGGATTGATGTGCCGAGGACTGGAGCCAGAACAGATTTCCGAAATGACGACCATCAAAGCCGAGTCTCTTGCACTCGTTCCACTAAGGAGAAGCCATGCCAGCCAGCTTTATACAATTCTGAGCGATCCTCGACTATACGATTTCATACCAGACAGACCGCCCGAGACGATCGAAGAGCTTGAGCAGCGGTACTCTCTTCTTGAAAAGGGAACCAGTCCCGATGGAAGGGAGCTGTGGCTTAACTGGGCTGTATTCACTACAGCGGATTGGCGCCCGGTGGGGATAATGCAAGCGACAGTGCGCCGAGGCATCGACGCCGACATCGCATACATCATCTCAAGAGACGTATGGGGAGTCGGTTATGGGCGAACCGCAACTCGCGCAATGATTGATCATATTTTTACGACGTATGATCTGCAAGCTGTGCGAGCTTTGGTCGATACACGCAACTATCGATCAATAGGGATGATCGAGACACTAGGGCTAAAGCCTGTGCGCTTCATCAGGAACGCTGATCACTTTAAGGGTGAGGCCAGCGACGAGTACGAGTTCGTGCTGAGCTATAATGATTGGCGGATGGGTCGCAACTTCGATTAGTGGCGATGAGCGGTGTGAGCCTCGGAAGGGAACTGCCACACTGGCGGTCACTACAGACCAAAAGCCATCCGCAGGGGCAAAGATGCTCGCGCTCGAACCGGACTGCACGCCCCCTCGTCAGCGTGGAGGACGAAGTGAACCTTTTTCCCCAAGCCGCTCAATCCGGAGCGGGCTAGGAACTGTCGAAGCACCTGAACTAGGAACACGAGGCCCTATGAACGACGTCTTCCTCTCCGCATTGGTGAGCCTGGAACCACATCCAGATCTGCCGCCAGAGCAGCGGATCTTCGCTCCCTTCATCGGGAGCTGGGATCTCGTCGTGACCTGGTATGCGGAGGACGGCACCATCATACGGCGGGAGAATGGCGAATGGCACTTCTCATGGGTATTGGAAGGACGCGCTGTCCAGGACATCTGGATCGTGCCGCCTCGCCATGAACGTCCTGATCATCAGGATCCATATGAATACGGCACCAGCTTAAGGTTCTTTGATCCTGTTCTCGGGGTCTGGCGTTCTACTTGGATCGGCCCCACCCAAAAAGCCGTTCATGTCTTTCTTGCCCATCAGGTCGGCAATGAGATTGTACTCGAAACCAATTTGGAGGGCGAAAGACGTATGAGGTGGATCTTCACCGACGTCGCCGACACCAGCTTTACTTGGCGCAATCAGCGCGAGACGGCCACAGGCTGGCTCCTGACCCAAGACTTCCAGGCCCACCGCGATCAGAGGAATTGACAGTGCTGAAAACTTATAAGGGTAGCTGCCATTGCGGTGCCGTCGCGTACGAGGCCGACATTGATCTCGCTAATGGAACGGGACGCTGTAACTGCTCGATCTGCAGGAAGTCCCGCAACTGGAGCGCTATCATCAAACCCGAGGCCTTTCGTCTGCTGAGCAAACCTGAGGAGATGACGGAGTATTCTTTCGGTACCGGCGCGGGCAAGTACAAGTTCTGCAAGCGCTGTGGCGTGCATTCATTCAGCACTGGCTACGTGGAGGACATTGGCGGCGAGTTTGTCTCGGTGCGCGTGAATTGCCTTGACGATGTTGCCGACGAGGAGCTAGCCACCGTTCCTGTCAACTTCGCCAACGGGCGTGACAACGCCTGGTGGAATAAGCCTATGATCACCTGTCATCTGTGATGTCTGATAGCATCGTCGAATAGTCCCGGAAGAGCCGGCTCGAGGCCATTCGGCATAGCACACTCCATGCGAAGGAGTTCCCGTTTGAGGGCCACACCTCCATACGCCGAGAACCCTCCCTGTTTGCCGGAGGCAGCAAGAACCCGATGGCAGGGCACCACAACGGTGCCATGGGTTGCCGGCCATTGTGAACCCCACAGCTCGCGCCGCATGGGCGTGTCCGGCCCGCTTCGCCAAGCTGCCGTAGGTACTCGTCTGGCCGTACTTCGTCTACCGAAGGAGCTGATAAATGTGGGCATCGAACCGGCTGACAGCACTAAAGTCCAAAGCCATGTCTTCGAAATCTGTGGCATGGCTCATGAAGTACCTTTGCAGCTTATGAACACAAGCAATTACCGGAACCGGCGGATCGCAAGTGTTGGGAAGCGCCCCACGTTTGCGCAGGCGCCCCTCCGTAGAGCTGGGGCTAGCTTCCGGCAGCTGCACACAGTGCAAGCCGCTTCTCATCCAAGCGACGCCGCAAACCGCGATCTCTGTATCGAACAGCTGATAGCAAATTTGCGACACCACCAGGTCCACAATCCTTCACGGCCAGTGACTTCAAGAAGTCTCCGCTGCTTTATCCATTGTGGTTTTCAGGGCCGAGATGCCCTCCTGCATCATGCATTTAACCTGCTCGCTTGCACTGTCCGGCAGAAAATCGGCAATCCAGACGACTTGACTGCCCCCTTGCGTCGCGAAGACCTGGACCGAGGCGTTGTAGTGACTCAGGCCAGCTCCCTCCGCAGACCAGACCAGCCGGCGACGGTCTTCGTCCAAGGCAATGATCGGCTCGCGCACTATCATGCCATTCCCAAAAGTCACAATCCGGGCACCCGGCTCGAGCTCTGTCTGGACAACGAAACCGGGAACCAGTCTCGTATGGAGTGCTCCAATGTCCCGAATGGCATCCCAGACGAAGTCCGGGCTTGCCTTGGTCGCGATTTGTACGGTTTCAGAGGCCATGTTTATCAAGCCTCTTTGCCGCAATGCGCTTCAATCCGGTATCCATCAGGATCAACAACGAATGCAGCATAGTAGCTGGGGCCATAGTCCTCACGCAGGCCCGGAGCACCGTTGTCTCGCCCATTTGCGGCGAGGGCGGCGTTATGGAACTGCGAGACACTCTCACGGGTCGGCGCCACAAAGCAGATATGCAGGCCAGAGTGCGGGTCTGCGGGAACAGGGCTGGTGCTGTGATTCACCCACAAGACCACGGCATCCTTGCCGTAGCCGAGGGAGCCATCGCTCTCGCTCAGGCACGTGTACCCGAGCGGTGCCAGCACGGCATCATAGAAGGCCTTGGATCTGGCTACGTCCCGAACACCGATAGATAGATGATCGATCATTCTTTTTTCCTCTTTACCGGCTTGCGCCCGCACGACGATCGTCGGAGCGGCCTCGGCCGAGCTCAAGGTCCTAGCAATGCATCAGGCCAGCGACTTGGGGAAAATTGCTTTTGTATCCCTTCCAGTCCAGGAGCGTTTTCCAATGGCTGATCCTGTTGCTCACTTGACGGATAGACTCAGCGTTCGGCAGCTTGCCGGGAATACCGACTGGCAGATTTGTGAGTTCACGTGCAATGCAGGCCCCGATGATCGCCCCTTAGAGGAGCAGCACGACGGGTTTACGATTGCGGCAGTCCTGGAGGGGGTCTTCACCTACCGGTCGGAGAATGGACAGGATCTCCTTCACCCTGGGGCACTGCTGCTCGGCAACCATGGTCGATGCTTTGAGTGTGGTCATGAGCACAGCCGCGGCGACAGGTGCATCTCGATCAGCTATAGGCCCGACTTCTTTGGCGAAATCGCAGCCAGCGTGGCCGGAAACAGCCGCGTCAGGTTCCCCAGCGGGATGCTACCACAAAGGCAAAGTTTTGCTCGACACGTGGCCGGCCTCGAAGCATTCAACCACGGAGTGTCTCTCCGGTCGCCAGAGGACATCGCCATCACATTAGCAGAGTCAGTCCTCTCCACAGTTGCCGATCAACCTCCAACCCATAGAGAGATTGCGGCCCGTGACGAGCGCCGTATCTCTGCCTCGATACGGTATATTGAGGAGCACTATAGGGATCCTCTTGACCTGGGCGAACTGGCTGACGCCGCGCATATGAGCAAGTACCATTTCCTGAGGACCTTCCGGCGCTTGACGGGAAGTACACCTTATCAGTACCTGTTATCGGTCAGGATGCACCGCGCCGCTGTTGCACTGACAACGTCGCCAGCGAATATAGCAGACGTTGCCTTTGAGGCAGGGTTTGGGGATCTCTCCACCTTCAACGAGCGGTTTCGCGCGATTTACCGCGTGAGCCCATCGGCGTTCAGGGCAGGGGATACCAAAGCGTAGAGCACCGCAGCGACTCGGTCCATGAAAGGCGAGGAGTGCAAACTCTCCTATTCGCCCGTTCCTTCATGTAGAGGAAGTCCATGTCTGCCGACACAATCATTGTTATATTCGGACTTGTGGTGATCATCTGGCTTCTCCAGCAGATCAATACCCGCCTCAAAGCAATCCACTTCTACATACGGAAGGGTGACCGCCAGCAGAGCCCATGAACGGAAAGCAGCGTTCGATAGAGTATTGCTGGACCTTCCAATCGCGCGGAGGCCCGTTCAGCGGGTCAGCTGCCGCGAAGTGCGGGATCCTTCGGATGCCTCTGAACTCTCAAAATGGTACCGCAGTGGACACCAACCCTAGGAGCGCCTTAGCCGCCTCCGTCTGATGGATTCAGCACATCAATCAACGCTCTGAACTCACCAACAGCAAAATCAATGAACGCCCTGATGCGAGGAGCATCACGCATGTCCGGGTGCACTCCCAGGTAAATTGCTTGCTGCGGCTCCGGCAATGGCACTGCAATGTGCTGGAGGGTACGCCTTTGGTCTCCAATAAACCTCGGCAACACCACCATAGCAATTCCGTTCTCGGCTATGGACAAGTGTGAGCTGAGTCCATTGCTACGCAAAGCGACTCTTGCATTGGGAGCGAGCCTTTTCAGCCAACTCGTGTAACTTACGTGGCTCGCGTGATTATACAGGCTGGCAACAGTGTGGCCTTTGCATCCGAATTCGAACCCTGGCAGCCCAAATTGGGCAATGTAGGCCTGTGATGCGTACAGCCCGTAGGTCGCTTCCGCCACCTTCCGAAGGATGAGGTTTTCCTGTTCAAATGAACCGAAGCGGAACGCAATGTCGGCCTCACGACGCGATAGGCTGTAAGGACGTGTATCGTTGAGGAGTTCAACGTCAACCAAAGGGTGGCGCACCGCAAACTGCGCAGCCACTGGTGAGATGAGGTAGTCTCCAAGCCAGTCAAGGCTTGTTATCACGATCGCACCTTCGAGACTCGCGTCGTGAGATGCAACACGACGTTCGATGGCGAGTGCATTCTCTTCCATTCTGGAGAGGTCGTCCAGGAGAGCAGATCCGAGGTTGGTTAGTGCCAGCCCCACGCTGTTACGTTCGAAGAGCTTTACTTTAAGCCGTTTCTCGAAAGCATCGAGCCGTCGGCTCACCGTCGGCTGGGTGGTTCCGAGTGCCTTGGCGGCTGCAGTGATCGATCCGTGCCGCGCTATGGCTAGCACAATCTTGAGGTCGTCCCAATCCATCCGAGTCTCCCAAGTCCATACAGAATCGTATGGGCAGGATGCGTTTTCAAGCTCTCCCTGCCCTGATCGTGAAGGTCTATCGCTACATGGCTGAGGCCTCATTGCCGAGGTCGTTACTGTTCTGGTGGATAAGCAATGCAGAGAGATGCCTATGAAATAGGGGCAGCCACGGCTGCCAGTGGGCTGCATGAGGAGACGGCCACAGCACGTGCTTGGCTCGGAGTGGCCTCCATTGCCCTGGGGGTCTTCGTCGTGGTGACGGCCGAGCAACTGCCGATTGGCCTTCTGACGAGCGTGAGCGGAGATCTCGGGGTGTCCGAGGGGCAGGCCGGCCTAATGGTAACTTTACCAGGCTTCATCGCAGCTGTGGCGGCACCCCTGGTTCCCTTGGCGATCGGCGCCCTCGACCGGCGGATAGCTCTCCTTGGCTTGATGGCGCTTATGGCTGGCGCCAGTGTTCTTTCAGCCTTCGCCCCCAGTTACATGACGCTACTTGCGTCCCGCTTCCTCGTTGGCTTGAGCATTGGCGGCTTCTGGGCAATTGCGGGCGGACTTGCGCCTCGCCTTGTGCCGGCGGCATCCGTACCTCGGGCGACGTCCCTCATCTTCGGTGGAGTTGCAGCTGCCTCTGTTCTCGGTATTCCGATCGGTACCCTGATTGGCGAGTATGCGGGATGGCGAAGCGCGTTCATCGCTTTGGCTGTGGGAAGCGCTCTGGTCATTGCCGGGATGCTGGTCGCCATTCCGCGGCTTCGGCCAGAGCGCGCCATCGGAGTGACTGTACTTGCCACTCAGCTCAAGAGCCGAGCCGTCGCCTCTGGGCTCCTCGTCACACTACTTCTGGTCACCGCACAGTTTGCTACCTACACCTATATTAGTCCCACTGCTCAATCCCTAATGGGAATCGGTAGCATGTTCATAGGCCCTCTTCTGCTCGGCTATGGCATTGCTGGTGTATTAGGCAACTTTATCATCGGCATGGGAGCCTCCCGCAACGTTGCTACGACCATGCTGATTATCAGTCTTGCGCTCGCAACCCTGATGACTGGTATAGCTGCGGTCGCTCGCCACGAGATCGCAGGTGTCCTGTTCGTACTAGCTTGGGGCTTCGTTTACGGAGGCGTGTCTGTCAGCCTCCAGACATGGATGCTTCGTGCGGCACCTGAAGCAGCGGAGGCGGCAACATCGCTCTGGGTCTGCGTGTTCAATTTCTCCATTGCGCTTGGCGCTTTCGTCGGAGGCGCCGCAGTCGATAACATTGGTCTCATGTCGGTCAATATTATCGGTGCCGGTCTGTTCCTTCTGTCGGCGATAGTTGCGGCAGGGTCACGCCAGGCTTTTGGGCACCGTCCCAGCTGACCGTAAGGTTCATTGATATACCATCATCAGGTCCGGTGGAGCTTAGGCTACCCTACAAGCCGAGAGAACTGCCCAAGGCTGACAGTCAAGTCTTTGGGCAGTCCTCTGATAGCTTACTTTGTACGATAAGCTTCTGCACTAATGTCAGACGCACTCCTTGCCCTATGGTATCACCTGTTGGATTTATCGAATGTCCACTGACATCTCCCTTGCTTCTTCTCCTCCGACGACCCGTCCAACAACATCTACGGAGTCCTCATGGCGAACGGAGCCCGGCTACCGGGTCATCCGCCGCAACGGCGCCGTGACGCCGTTCGATCCGTCCAAGATCGCCGTCGCCCTGACCAAGGCGTTCCTGGCCGTCGAAGGCAGTTCCGCCGCCGCGTCCCGGCGCATCCACGAGATCGTGGAGGGGCTGACCCGGCAGATCGTCGACGCCCTCGTCCGCCGGGTCGATCACGGTCGCGCCTTCCACATCGAGGAGGTCCAGGACCAGGTGGAACTGGCCCTCATGCGTGGCCGTGTGCAATCTCGGCTCCGTCAACCTCGCCAATCATCTCGGCGAGAACGGCCTCGACCTGCCGCGGCTGGAGCGCACGGTCCGCACCGCGGTGCGGATGCTCGACAACGTGATCGACATCAACTTCTACACGATCCCCGAGGCGCGCCGCTCCAACCTGCGCCACCGGCCGGTGGGCCTGGGCCTCATGGGCTTTCAGAATGCGCTCCAGCATCTGCGCATCGCCATCGCGTCCGACGAGGCGGTGCGCTTCGCCGATACCAGCATGGAGGCGATCAGCTATTACGCGATCTCGGCCTCGTCCGATCTCGCTGCCGAGCGTGCCCTTGTGATCGCATGGTCCGCCTGCCGACGCACGCATCAGGTCACGGCGCAAACCTCACATCGCGAAAGAAAGGTGCGACTGTAGTGGTAGGTCCAATCGGAACCCGATCTAAGGTTACCTTCTGCACTGACGAGCGTACGTACATATGTATGTATTTATAAATAGCAGACTAAGTCATCCAGGAGACGGGCGATGAGCGCAGTCGATAAACGAAAGCTTCGCGGCGATCGCGTCAGAGCGGGAATCCTGTACTATGCAACACAAATTGCATCACGCGATGGACTGGAGTATCTGACGTTCGGCCATCTTGCCGCCGATGCAGGCATCGCGCGGAGCAATATTCAAGTCCTGTTCGGCGACAAAGAAGCCCTGCAACTCGCTACGAATGAGTACGGCATAGCCATTTATTTCCGGGAGGTGGTCGATCCAGCGATGGCCAAACCAACACCATGGGAGCAACTCGTTGCACAGGTGGAAGGCTGGTACGCTTTCGTTGAGAACAGAACTCTCCCTGGTGGGTGCCTCATTCATGCATTAAGCAACGAGTATCGGACACGTGTCGGCACCATTCGGAAGCGTGTGGACCAACACCGTGCCGACGCCCACGCACGTTTTCTTGACCTCCTTGAGCAAGCTAAGTCAGCTGGCCAAATTCACCGCGACATTGATGTTCATCAAGTTGCTTTCGAGCTGACTTCGCACTAGGCCGCTGCGAACGTCGCGGCCCTTATGGGGGATAGTCATCAGTTCAATCTAGCTCTGCAGACTTCTAGAGATCGGCTGCACGCAAACAGGGCATAGCCGAGCAGACCTTTGCAAACAGCTTCTGCACAATCCTACCCCCGGCATGCATTGGGCTGGGCCGCCTCTCGCCGGCGTCAGACCTCATATCTGTCGCGCGGAGAAAGCGCTCTTCATCCCGCTCAAAGTTCGCTTCAAGCGCTGCAACCTCTGCAGGCTTAACACCCAACGGCACTTTACCTCTTTCCGCAAAATTCAATCTGAATGTCGATGGAGAATCAAACATGGTTAGTATGACCTCGGAAGGCGCCTATACAGATCGGGCGGCGACAAAGGGGCATTGGCTCGCTGTTTCAGTTCTCGCATTTGGCGTATTTGTCGTCGGGACAGGAGAGTTTGTTCTAGCAGGACTCCTACCTCTCCTCAGCCGGTCCTTCGACATCTCGCCATCGGTGGCAGGCCAAGTGATCACGACCTTTGCTCTAACCTGCGCAATTGCCGGGCCCGTTCTTACCTCAACAACAGGGGTCTGGCACCGTCGTACGGTACTCCTAATCGCCGCACTTGTGTACCTCATAGGAAGCGCGTGGACGGCGGTGGCACCAAGCTACAGCCAGGTGCTCCTCGGGCAGATGGTGGCCGCGCTTGGCGTAGGATTGTTTGTACCGAATGCGACAGTCACGGCGGCCGCACTCGTATCTCCCGCGCATCGAGGTCGTGCAATCGCTGCGGTCGTGAGCGGCTTTACTGCGGCGGCCGCGCTTGGTGCACCACTCGGCACGGCGCTAGGAGGGATTTTCGACTGGCGCACCACAATGTGGCTGACCACAGTCCTCGCCGTAGTCGGCGCGATCGGCATCCTCCTTCTGATTCCCTCACGGGTTCAGGTTGCTAGGCCAAGTGCATTAGGCCAGCAGTTGCGTTTGCTGAAGGAGCCGCAGATTATCGCCGTCTTGTCTGTGACGTTGTTGGCGTTCACGGCCGTCTACATCCCGTATACCTACATTGGAATCATCTTTGAACCGGCAACATCGGCTAACAATGCCAATTTGGCTGCTCTCATTTTGCTGCTTGGCATCATTGGGACCATCGGTAATTTTGGAGCTGGCATTCTTGCTGACCGCATGGGAGGGCCTAAGGTTGTCGCCATCGCCCTTGTCTGGCTAACTGTCAGCATGCTGCTCATGCCACTGTCGACTGCAGAACTGCGCACCGCACTCGCGATGACTGCATTCTACGGCGCCGCGGCATTTGCTATTACTACACCGCAGCAACACCGTTTGATTTCGCTGAAGCCGGAATCAGCCGCACTCCTCATCTCCCTCAATCAGGCCATTCTCTATCTCGCGATCGCCCTGGCTGGATTTGTCGGAGGAGCGGGGGTCGCGTGGCTCGGCGCTCAACACGTCAGCTTAATCGCGGCCGGGCTAGCCCTGCTGGCACTTGCTCTCTCAGAGATCACACGCCGGAGGACCTCCCGCGTAGAAGCTCGCACATAGACCAGCCACACCTGATACCAATACGACGGCGGTTCAGAATGCGAGATCTCAGCATCGCAAGAATTGCACGAATGTGGTCAAGTATGAGCCTCCCCTCGGTGTCCTCTGGCTTGGGAGGAGAGCCGTTACCTTTGGCATCGGACTCTTGATCGCTCATCTCTCCGTCCTCTCCGACTCAGACTTAGCGAGGATCAGCGTAATGTTAGATTGCATCAGCCGAAAGTCTTAAGACCGTGGTCCTCACGATTAGCCCTTAGGCTTGGCTCTCCTTTCTGAAAAATTCGCGATAGTTTGCGTTCTGGAGGGCACTGCATGAGTCCACGTTCTACCAAGCAGCTCCCGGTCGAGGCCCTCCGCCAGATCCAAGGCCCGGAGATCCTGAAGAAGCTTGGTGAGGAAAGGCGGACGCTATGCTAATCTCGGACCCCACATGGCACGCCCGACAAGCTCGTGGCCAACAACATAGTCAGCAGGATCGATGACATGTCCGAGATGATTACCGGCAATCGGAGGCACTTTCATCTGAGGATGCATAGTTGATTCTACTATTTGTTGAACCTCACGAGGAGCAACTTCGGAACACTTCACAGATGGAGAGGCCTATGCGTGGTCCTGATCTAGTTGAGCGCCTTTGGGTGGCATCGGAGTATGATGAAGGCATTCCGCCGGCCGAGGCCCAAGCGCTCTTTATAGAGGCCGCCGAGATGATTGAGATGCTCCGGGCGCTCTTGGAACCGGTCAACGAGAGTAGCCTAGAGGATATGAGGTCCCAAGGCAACGCGTAAAGGTGGAACGGATGTGCTTGGTCCTTGAGGTCCTACACGAGACCGCCAGCCGGCCCCCTCCCCACCGGCAGATCTTGGTTGGTACAGCTCCACATGGGCCAGGCTGCGGAAGCCCGATAGCGGAGCATCATGTGTTAGATCATACTTCACCGGCAAGCTGATCAACGGGGTACAAGCCAGCATGCTCCGCCCGTAAGGAATGCTTGATCCTCCCTTTGTGAGTGTTTGATCCTTTGCCGGATCCGTCCGTAATCCTCGTTCTGGAGCTAGTGCCATGAATGCGAGCCTGTTTGAACGATTTGAACGATCCATTTCTGATCCAACAAGGACCGTCATCTCGACGCCGGCTGGTGGAACGCTCAGCTACGGCGACCTGATCGCCATGTCCGGACGGCTGGCCAATGTGCTGACGGCTCGCGGGGTCAAGCCGGGTGACCGGGTTGCGGTTCAAGTCGAGAAATCGGTGCCAGCGTTGGTTCTGTATCTTGCAACAGTCCAAGCTGGCGCAGTCTATCTACCCCTTAACACCGCCTACACGCTAGCGGAGCTCGAATACTTCATCGGCGATGCGGAGCCTTGCTTGATCGCATGCGATCCACGCAAGCGGGAAGGAATTGAACAACTCTCCGCAAGAGCAAGCGCGGCGGTTGAAACACTCGATGCCGCAGGGCAGGGCACTTTAATGGACGCCGCAGCCACTGCTCCTGATGCATTCGAGACGGTGCAAAGGGCGGGCGACGATTTGGCGGCGATCCTCTACACGTCGGGGACAACCGGCCGCTCCAAGGGAGCGATGCTGTCGCACGACAATCTCGTCTCCAATGCCCTGACTCTGAAAGATTTCTGGCGTTTTACGGCCGACGATGTGCTGATCCACGCCTTGCCGATCTATCACACCCACGGACTCTTTGTGGCCACCAACGTCACACTGTTCTCTGGCGCATCCATGATCTTCCTGCCAAAGTTCGACGCAGAGGAGATCCTCGGGCTGATGCCGTGCGCAACGGCCCTGATGGGGGTGCCCACCTTCTACGTGCGCCTGCTGCAGCATTCGGGTCTCACCAGGGAGTTAACCTCCAGAATGCGCCTGTTCGTGTCAGGTTCGGCGCCCTTGCTGGCTGAGACCCACCGTGAGTGGAGCGCCCGAACCGGCCATGCCATCCTCGAGCGCTACGGAATGACCGAGACCAACATGAACACCTCCAATCCGTATGATGGCGACCGGGTACCAGGCGCCGTCGGCCTGCCGCTGCCCGGCGTGTCGGCTCGCATCACTAACCCGGACACTGGTGAGCTGTTGCCGATAAATGAGATCGGTATGATCGAGGTGAAGGGGCCGAACGTGTTCAAGGGCTACTGGCGCATGCCGGAGAAGACGGCGGCCGAGTTTCGCCCAGATGGATACTTCATCACGGGCGACCTCGGCAAGGTCGACGAGCGCGGTTACGTGCATATTCTCGGGCGCAGCAAGGATCTGGTGATCACCGGTGGTTTTAACGTATACCCGAAGGAGATCGAGGACGAGATTGATGCCATTCCCGGAGTGTTCGAGAGTGCAGTGATTGGCATTCCACATGATGACTTTGGCGAGGGAGTAACGGCAGTCGTTGTCCGCTCCAAGTCGGCAACTGTCGACGCGGACACGATCCTGTCAGTGCTCGATGGGCGCTTGGCAAAGTTCAAGCTGCCAAAGCGCGTTCTTTTCGTCGACGACCTGCCGCGCAACGCTATGGGTAAGGTACAAAAGAACGTGCTGCGCGAGCAGTTCGCAAATCTCTATGTTACGACGCCATAGGACTTCACAAAGCGTATAACAGCCAGCGCCTCAAACCACCTTTCCTATTTCACCTCACCCATTCGTGAGTGCTGCAGTAGTTATCTTTGGCTCCGTGGGCAGCAGTTGGGCTGCGTCGGGGCCGTGTTGCATTAGCCTGTCAAGTCACACCATGTACTAGCGGCCGAACTGCGCTGGTACGCTGCCGACCGTGCTCAACGAAAATGATGCAATAGAACCAATATCATCAAGCGCATTGCCGAATAGGCGCCATCCGAACATGACAGAGCCTTTAACGGCATCGCTGAGACCGTCGGCAGTGCGGTTGACTTCCATCACACTGCGGCCGAGCTGCGCAGGAGCGCAGGAGATGCGGTCAGCCAATCGGCCCTTTCCTCATAGGCGTGAGCCAGCTGCAGCACGCTCATGTCAGCGTGGGGCTTTCCAACAATTTGAAAGCCATTCGGCAATCCACTCTCCCCGAAACCCGCCGGCATTGCCGCGACCGGCAGCCCGGCCATGCTCGGGCCAACGACAACCTCCATCCAGCGGTGATAGGTATCCATTTTTCGCCCGGCGACTTCCGCCGGCCAGTTGATCTCGACGTCGAAGGGAAAAACCTGCGCCGACGGGAGAATGAGATAATCATAGCACTCGAAAAGCCGGCACATGTAGCGATACCAATTGCTGCGCACAAGTGAGGCAGCATAGACATCCCCGCCGGTCAGCGAAAGACCGCTTTCGATTTCCCAAGCCAATTCGGGCTTGATCCGGTCGCGATTAGCTGGATCTGCATAAAGGGCCTGCATCTTTCCCGCTACTAGCCAGTGCCGCAATGTCAGCCACGCCTTCCACAGATCGCTCATGTCGAACTCGACCGTCACGTTTTCGACAGCGCAGCCCATAGCTTCGAAAAGCGAAAGCGCCTTTCTGTTTAGATCGAGAATGCCGCTTTCGAAAGGCAAATAGCCGCCGAAATCACCCAGCCAGCCAATCCGCGCATTGAGAGCGTCACTATCCTGATTTAGACTCGGAGGGATCGCCACCCCGGACCATGAGGATGGCTCCCGTATGTCATAGCCGGCTTGGATGACAAGAAGTTTGGCGACGTCCTGAACGGAGCGACCCATCGGTCCCGTGGTCGATAGGTTCTGCAGGAAAAGCTCCGGCGAGGGGCCTGACGGTACGCGTCCGTAGGTCGGCCTAAAGCCCACAACGTTGTTGAATGCTGCCGGGTTCCGGAGCGATCCCATCATGTCGCTACCATCGGCAACCGGCACGAGGCGCGCCGCAAGTGCGGCGGCCGCGCCACCACTCGACCCACCCGCGCTTTTACTGGTGTTGTAGGGGTTTCGCGTCCGGCCAAAGACCGGATTGTAGGTGTGAGAGCCTAATCCCATTTCCGGCGTATTGGTCTTGCCGATGATGATGGCTCCGGCCTTCTTCATACGCTCGACATGAGTGGCATCTTCCTCTGGAATGAAGTCGGCGAAGAGCGGAGAGCCGAAGGTACAGCGGATGCCCTTGACGGGGCTGAGGTCCTTCACGGCGATAGGAAAGCCGTGCATCCAGCCGCCGGGCTGGCCCGCCGCGAGTTGCTCGTCACATCGCCCAGCCTCGTTAATCAACTCGCCTTCGTCTCGCAGACTGACGATAGCATTGACCACTGGATTGATGCGCCTAATCTGTTCGAGATAGGCGACCATCACCTCCCGGCAGGACAGGGTCCGGGCGTGGATTGCCGCCGAGAGTTCGACAGCCGAAAGACTTGTTATTTCACTCATCCGTTGGTCACCCGAGATCCTCGATCACAAATGGGTCTGTTGCATCAACTGCTTCAGGCGCGACAGTATTGTACCAGTGTGGTTCGGCCGCTACTATCAGACCACTATGAAATCGAGCAGCGGGTTCGACCGATGCTCCCGCCCGAGTGATCCTGGGCGGGATAGAAGTGATCCAGATGTTGCGCAAAGGATAGGCGAAAAGGGCCCGAAATCCTCAGCCGTCACTCGCAGCGCAGTTCGATCTGCTCGCTGTCTGAGTCCATAACGAGACCGGGCCATTCTCTCGCCCTCTCTCCAGATTTGCGACAAAACCGCTAGCAGACCGTCCTGCCGTATCGAGACTAAGCTAGTTGGGTGCGCTTCGTAATGTGCGCCCGGTATGCGGCTGCAGACTTAATGGTGAGTGCCCCAGCCTCAGTAAGCTTTACGATCTCGGTCTTGGCCTGTTGTGCGGCTCGCGCACTGTAAGAAGGCTTCAAGACGACCCGGATGCGGCTCGTGATGTACCTTCTATGAGCACCTGCTTGCCGGGGGCTGAAGGTCCTCTCGGCTACAAGTTGGTCGAGGCGATCATAAGCCCGTTTCGCTTCAGTAGGAGTGTAGCTGTCTTTCTTGTCGAACAAAGGATTCCCTTTCGGTGGTAAACCGGCCCATATGAGAACAAGTGGGAGGGATTTCCAGATACGCTCCTATTCTAAGTTAACTTTCTGTTGTTATTTCTCCGTTGGCAGGCATCTAAGCCACAGAGATTCAGAGCTGATCAGGGATCTGTTTTAAGACTGGACCCTTTCTCTACCTGAGCTACGACCTAAGGCGTTGAGAGGCTCGGTAGTGACGCGAGATAACAAGAACCCGTCCAGGTGTCGGCAGTTCACGGTGAAGATCATCCTGCAGGCGGTGCACTGGCATTTCTAGTTCTCGATTAGCTACCGCGCCCCCGAGCACATGCACTCCAATCGCGATATAGGCGTGGACCATACAACTGTGTTTCGCTTTAAGCGGACAGGATTGCAGTTGGCTCCCAGTGCGTCTGGTCCAAATCCAGGCCAGGTCATTCAGACCTACCCTCTCGCACGAGCTGCGAGGTTCTTGCGACGCTTCGTAGCCTCGGCCGTTGTATACCAGTCCAGGGCAAACCAAAAGACGGCAGCCGCCGCAACGAAACCCCACACACCATTCCACAAGCTTAGGTCCGGAACTGAACGAACGGTGTTAAGGTCTAGCTGACTATGTGCGCCTATGCCAATAATAGTCAGGAGATAGACTACGGCGATTAAAGCAGCGCTAGCTGCCAATATTGCTACGATGTACTTCATACCATCCGATGACTTTCTATCTATATCTGGGACAAACTCAACAGTGGCGGGGAATGACCACCAAATCTTGTCGGCACGTACTTATCAAATGCGTTTATCGAGACACTCGCGGCCTTCATCTCGCTCGGATGAAACACTAAGCCAATACGGGAACATGGAGCTTCAACAGGCGCTTACAGCATTCAATCGGACGGCGGTCGGCCTCCAATGGGGCGCCCCACTGCCTTCTTGAGAGTGGAACCGTGGTGTCAATGCCGGGCACGCGCTGCCCAATCGGCGCGGCTTGCCCGAGATCTCGATCGTGACCTGGTTACCAGAGATGAGATCGAGAATAGTCATGGAAAGACCTCTCCTGGCTCAGTACACATAGAACTCCGCATGCTGCGATCGGATCATGCTGACTTATAGTGTCGATACTAGCCTCTTAACGCGCTACATGCCTGCATCCCCAAAGCGAAGCGAGGCGGTACATCCGCGCCTCGCCTGCTTTATGGGAGATTGCTGAGGCCCAAACCTGCACCAGCCAGAGCATGGTTGCGCCAACATGGTTAACAATCAGTTAACACAGTTTCTACCGTTGACAGGTCAGAAGTAGAATCTGCTCGTACTTTCGCCGAATGATCCCTTAGCACTGGCACGTCGTGTATTCGAGGCCGGCGCGGCTTACAGTAGAGATGAGCCCCCGACGCTGATGAATGAGGCCTACCTCCTGTAATGTATGCACTACGGTGCCTACGTTAGATCGTTGGCCCCCGGCCACTCAGACAAGAATTCATGAGCAGAGGCAAGTCATTCTGGTCGACTCGGTCATGCATGCTCCAAATCCAGCGGCAGCATCGGGCTTCGACACTGTGAGCGGCATTGAAGGCGACAGACTGGAGAATCTACGCCATCAGCGCCTCAGTGAACCGTAGAAACGGTTGCTGAACTCCAGAGCCCGATGCCACTGCCTCCTGCACTCGATCAAGACTGAGCCGGGAGGCTGTGCCGGATACCTGCCCCACGTAGCGCCCAAATGACTGACGAGATACGAAGGCACTGACAAGTCCAAACAGAAGTTCGCGACCAAATACTGCCATCTCTGCGGACGTGCCGTCCTCCATCCGATCGATGAGTAACGCAAGAGCGCTATGAGGGAAGAAAGTGTGTTATATTGTATCTCCCAAATCAAAAACTTTGCCGTGCGGCAGGTCCATGAATTCGAGGTACGGCTCCAGATAAGCAAAATCCGCTGACTCCAGCGCCGCGAAAATTCGATTGGCCTGATGCCACGCTGCGCCCGGAACCTGTGCGATAGCAGTGACTCGCGGTATGGCAGGGGACTGCTTAGAGCGGATTCGATTTAGGTGAACTCGTATCCGCAGTTGCTGAGATAGTTCTGGCATTCGTCCGCCGGGAAGCTGTCGAGCAGTTCTCCGATGGTCGTCCAGAGCGCCTCCTTGGTGCGAACTGC
>NZ_JBHSBQ010000003.1:0-20418 GCF_042650665.1 Microvirga sp. GCM10011540
AAATACGCTCTTCGCCAGATCCAACCCGATTGTGCTAACCTCTCCCATGGACGCCTCCCTCAAGTGGTGCAGTTCAACACCTCCACTTTGGCACACTGAGGCCGTTGGGGGGCGTCCACCTCATCAGTACCCGTAGGCTTGCAGCCCTTGCTGCTCGGCGTTCCTGAGCTTTGCAATATAGGCAGTGTAGAGGGTCTCCAGACTGTCAACTTGCATGATGGCACCTCTCATGGCTGCGAGCCACGCGCTCGCATGCGCTATCAACAAGGAGCTGAAGTGGGTGTTCCCCACATTCACCGGTCACCCTGCTGTCCCTGCTGACAGGTGCCTCTGAGTGCGTGATGCTACTTATGGCGTGCGGGCTTGGCTGGCGTCTGGGGCCACGCGAAAACCCGCCCACACGCGACATCCTGACATTTAAGGCTGAAGGAGAGCAGTGCGCTTAGCGGTCGGCCTTATCCCCGCTGGTGGTCAGTTCCACATAGCGGCGGGTGACGGGCTCGATGATCACGGCAACCTCCTGGGCGGCCTGCTCCTCCTCCTGCACCGCCTGACGGAAGGCCGAGATGTGCGCCCTCTCGCCTGCACTTTCTGCGATGGTGATCAGGGAGCGGTAGGCTCCGATCTGCTCATACTGATAAGCGTAGCCCGCATAGAGGTTCTTGAGGGTCTCGTCCTGAAACAGCCCATGCACGGTCGCGCCGACAGTGCCGGCCACTGTGGTGACGGTCTCCTTGATGCTGGAGATGCTCTCGCCTACGGATTGAAGAGCCTGTTCGAGGCGAGCCAGCTGCTGGCGTGTGGTTTCGATGTGCCGCTGAAGGAGCGCTGCGTAGTCCGGATATCTCTCCAGGCGTGAGACCTGAGCCTCCATCTGCTGCAGGCCTTGCTGCTCCATCGCATGAGTGTTGCGCAATGCTGTGACATAGATCGAGCGGGCATCCGTAGCCATGAACGTGCTCCTCCAAGAGTTCGCCAACGGTAACAGACAGTCTTCCGCCAGGTTCCAGCCGCCTCGGTCGACCTCGGGTCAGGTCCAGTACAGGACCTTGGCTGCAGGAAGGTAGCTGCTAATTGCTTCTTCGAAGAAGGCGCGCATCCCCTTCATGATATCAGGCGTATAAACGTACTTGACCGTATTGAACTTGGTCGTCTTACGCGCCCGGTTGGCCTCGTCCATGTCGAGGTCGGAGCCGGGATACCAGTCGTTCAGAACGCTCTTCGATCCCGGCGTGAACCGATGCGTGATCAGCTCCACCGTCAGGTCCAGGTCCGGAATGTCGGCAACCTGCCGCGCCGCCTCCTGCAGAAGGGCGCTATAAGCCTCTCGCCAGCCTTCCACCGGCATGATGGGAGCAATCGTCAAACCTACCGGATACCCTGCGAGAGCCACCTGACGCAGGGCACGAAGGCGGGCTGCAACAGGCGCCGTGCCGCCCTCGAAACGCGCCACCGGTTGGGCGTTGACCGAGAAGCGGATCCGGGTGTGTCGTTGATGCGAGAGAGTGAGCAGGGGCTGGACCGCATCGTACTTGGTCGTAAAGCGCAGCTGCACTGGGGACTGCCAGGAGCCAAAGTGCGCAATCGTCATTGCCAAGGAGCCGGTCAGGTGCTCAATGCCCAACGGGTCCGTGTAACAGGACGCTTCAAAGGTCGTTCCCTCATGCGCCCTGTCGATTGAGCGGGATGTCACCGCTCCTCTGCCTACATAGTCTGTCAGGCTGTGGAGGATCTCAGGTAGGTTGGCATAGACCCGCGTGACCGGCGGACCAGCAAGGGAGCCTGCGAGATAGCAGTACTGGCAGTGAGCCGGGCAACCCTCCGCAAGATCCACGCGCCAGTCCGCACTGGGTGGGATCGGCTGAAGGCGGCGCTTGCTGGGAGGCGCAACCACAACAGCAAGGGTTGTCTTGGCGTTCACATAAGTCTGCCGGCCAGTCTCACCGGAAAGGCCGGTGAGGCGATTGCTCTTGAGCTCAACGATCTCGGATCCAAGAGCGGCGGCCCGCTCCAGAATGGCTCGCCCATGTTCCCACTCCAGCGCGGCTGGAGTAATGAGCACACGCTTCGGCCGCCACAACCTGGATGACGAATGGTCGGTTCGTGGTTCAGGACTTTGTGCGGCAGCCCTCACAAGATCGGTCAACACGACAACTTGCCTCTGACGGACGTCCGCTGGCCAGCGGACTCGGGTGCTTTGGGATGGATGTGGCATTCGCAAGACAGTCTAAAGGCGGCTTGGAGCCGCCCGCCTAGACGACCTCTTATGTGTGTCTTGGAGCAGCCGATTGTAAGCAAAGAGGGAAGGCAAAGCCGATGTGTCACATGCTGAACTGAAGTGTTCGCCGCGCGTTGGGGATCATCTTCCATGTGATCCCGGCAGACAGGCGATGAGCAATCCTGATTTAAGGTCTCTCCACCAGCAGGTGATCGTGATCACTGGCGCATCCAGCGGCATTGGCCTGGTCACGGCGCGGATGGCTGCGAGAGCGGGAGCCGGTGTGCTGCTTGTCGCCCGCAATGAGGAGGCATTGCGCCGGATTACAGCGGAGCTGCGGGCGGACGGAGCCCAAGCCGCTTACGTTGTCGCCGATGTCAGCAAGCGCGAGGACCATGAGCGGATCACCCGAACCGCGATTGAGCACTTTGGCGGCTTTGACAGCTGGGTGAACAATGCCTCGGTTGGAACAGCCGGCGAGCTGGACAAAGTCACGCTTGAGGATCATCGCCGGGTCTTCGACGTCAACTACTGGGGCGTGGTGTATGGCTCCCTTGAGGCTGCGAACCATCTTCGCCGACGAGGCGGAGCCATCATCAACATCGGCAGCGTGCTGGGCGAGCGAACCGTTGTTTTTCAGGGGCCCTACTGCGCAACCAAGCACGCGGTCCGGGCCTTCACGATCGGGCTCCGGATGGAGCTTGAGCGGGAAGGCGCGCCTGTCTCCATCACCCATATCAAGCCGAGCTCCATCGACACGCCCTTTCCCGAGCATGCCCGCAACTATCTCAGAACCGGCATCCAGGTTCCGCCGCCTGTCTACTCCCCAACACTCGTTGCAAAGGCGATCCTCTTTGCTTGTCAGACCCCTCGGCGCGAGCTGACCGTCGGCTTTGGCGGCAAGATGGCTCCGCTGATGGGCAGGCTGTTCCCGCGCCTGACCGACCGGATGATGGAGGCTGTTGGGTATTGGGCACAGGAAACTAGAAAACCGGGGGTCCCCGCGCGCCGGGACAATCTTTACAGCCCCCGCGAAGATGGAGCCGAGCGCAGCAGCCTGGGCTACCCGATTGTTCTCAAGAACAGCCCCTATCTGCAAGCTCAGATGCACCCGGTGGCAACAGCGGCGATCCTCAGCGGCTTGGCACTTGGACTTGCCGCGGCGAGCAGAGCACGCCGGTAACACAGCAATCGGCAGGAAATGCTCAGGCCTGCCTTCCCGCTGCGCCTGCATAGCCAGGGAGCATCTGGGCCGCACTTCCCATGGAAGCGATGAACTCCCCTGCCAGTGTATGGACTGCCGCAGGATTTGTGGCGAAGTCCACCTCATCAGTGTCGACCTCGACCACGGTCAAGCCGGGAGCCTCTAATCGCAGCTATTCCAGCCGCCGGTCGATGGCTGCACACAGATCAACGAGATAGGCACGTTCAATGCCTGTTTCCTGGCTCCTGGCGCGGAGTGCGATCCGCTGTAGCTGGGTATCAGGGGTGCTTTGCAGGTGAACCACAAGTGCAGGATAACCCACACGGTCGATAAGACGATGATAGACAGCCTCTATAGCATCTGCATCAGCCGGCGAGCAGCCGATGTCCGTGTAGGACAAATCCTGGAAGAGGGCGAAGTCACAGACAATCAAGTCCTCGCCCTTGCCTGCGGCATCCCGGATGAGATCGGCATGCGAGAGAAGGAAGCTGATGTTCTTCTCAAAACCGTAGACCTGAGGAGCCGCGTAGAACTTGCTAAAGAAGGGGACGTTGAGCACGTCCTCGTGCACCACGTGCGAACTCCAAGCCTCAGCCAGAACACGGGCAAGCGTTGTCTTGCCGGCACCGATGCCGCCGACGATTTCCAATCGCACCATGAAACAACCTCAGCCACAGACCAAATGTACGTAGAAGCTTGGGAATGGTCAGCGTGTTTTGTTCGCAACCCGCCGTTTCTCAGCACGCGCAACCTCTACACTGTGGTCGTCGGCGACCCCGCTCTCGTCGTTGATGGCGCCAATCCGATGCCGGTAGGACAGCTCACCGCCAAGCCAGCCCGTCACCCCCAGCAAGGCAACTGTGACCAACGATAGAACCAAGCCCCAGCCCTGCACCCCTGCCACCGGATCGCTCCAGCGCACGCTCAGGTTGATGATGGCAAGGGTCAGGGCAATGACATTGCCGCCCGCATGGAGCCAAGCGCTTGTGAGGCTGCGCACCCTGTCGATGGTGGAGAAGTCAATCATGCCCGGGATGGCTGCAACTGCACCCGTGACAACGCCGGCCAGAAGCAGCCAGAACGACACATCTGCCCAGAATACGTTGTTGGTGACTCGGAACGCTATGTCGGTCACCAGAGCGATCAGGGATGCTATCGGGAATGGGATCAGCATCGGATGGACTGGGTGACGAAAGACGGCGGCCGTGCTCTCGACGTCGTGCCGGTGATACGTGCCCATGGGAGGTCTCCAGAACTCGCCGCTTTACCAATCCAGGCCTGAGCTGGATGTTCCGGAGCACCCCCTAGGACACGATGGAGGCTCACCAGGAGCGCACGGCGCGAATACAGGACGACCCGCCGTTTGAGTTTAAGGCCGGGGCAACGGCTACTCCCACGGGAACGAACTCCGGCCCACACTGCTCGTTGGAGTGGGTGTCCCTTTGCGGATGAGATGCCGTGACTGCCGAAAACCTGATTCCAGCTGTTCAGCAATCCTTCCGCGAGGCGGTCGGCAGGTTCAGGGCCGATGCCCCTGTGCTGATCCTCGGGCACAACGATGCGGACGGCCTCTCGGCCAGCGCCCTCCTGGCGCGGGTGCTCGCTCAGCAGGCTCGCCCCTGTCGAGTTCGGATACTGGGTCGGGGCGAGAACCCCTGGTCGGAGGCAATGCGCACCGAACTGTCCCATGCTCCGGCCGGTGGCCTGATCGTTGCTGACCTGGGAGTGCGCGAGGGCGATATCCTGCCGGGAACCGAGACAGTGGTGATCGACCATCATGTTCCAACCGGCACTCCGGGGTCGGCAACCGTAATCTCAGGCTTCCACATGGACCCGGTGCCGACATCCAGCCTGCTGGCTTACTGGTGCGCCGCCGCATTGGCCGGGGTTGACGATCTGCTCTGGATCTCTGCGCTTGGCATCATCGGCGATATGGCCGAGAAGACGGGCTTCGAGGAAATGGAGGACGCGCGCAAGCGCTACGGGATCACGGTGCTGCGGGAGGCAACCGCGCTGCTCAATGCGCCGCGACGCAGTGCCAGCGGTGACGCAAAGCCCGCTCTTGACGTCCTCATGAAGGCTGGTGGTCCCAAGGAGATCCTTTCCGGCGAGCACCCGGAGACGGCTCTGCTCCAAGGGGCTCGCGATGAAGTCAAACGGGAGCTTGAGGCTGCCAAGCGTGTGCCCCCGAAGGTGAAGGGCAATGTGGCGCTGATCTGCTTCAACTCGCCCTGCCAGATCCACCCGCTGGTGGCACAAGCCTGGCGTGGCCGGCTCAGGAACAACATCGTTCTTGCGGTCAACACGGGCTACCGGCCAGGCTGGATCCACTTTGCCGCCCGCACAGCCCTTGATCTGGATCTCATCGCCTTTCTCAGGGACAACGCTCCCCCAGGAGCTGACGAGAACTACGGCAGCGGCCACAGGCAGGCGACAGGCGGCGCGCTACGCCCCGAGTCCTGGAACATGTTCGTCGAGAAGTTCGGCTTCGGACCCGACCTGATGGTGCAGCCATGAGCACCCGGCCCGCTCGTCTCGGCTTCCCGGTCAAGGTCATGGGCCAGCCGGACCTCAAGAGCAACGATGCCCGGCGCTCGGGCAGTAACCCTCATCTGAAAGTCTCCCTGGAGTACCTGGACTCTATCCTCGACTACCTGGACCGGCATCACATTCGGATGTACCGGATGTCGTCGGACATCGCTCCCTATGCCACGCACCCGGACATGCCGCAGTTTCACGGCATGGTGCGGGACAGCGCCGCCGAGCTGCAGGCTTTCGGGGCAAAAGCCAAGCGCCTGGACATCCGTCTTTCCTTCCATCCCTCGCAGTTCGTGGTGCTGAACAGCCCAGACCCGAAGCTGGTGGAGAAAGGGATTTGGGATCTCCTGTCCCAGGCCGAGATGCTGGACCTCATGGAGCTCGGCCCGGAAGCGGTGCTGGTGATCCACGTTGGCGGGACCTATGGCGACCGGCAGGCCAGTGCCGCGCGCTGGGTGGAGACCTGGAAGATCCTTCCTGAGCCGGTCCGCCGGCGGCTTGTTCTGGAGCATGATGACATCCGCTTCAGTGCAGCCGACGTGCTCTGGATCCACGAGCACACGGGGGTGAGGCTCGTCTTCGACCATCAGCATTTCTGGTGCCTGAACCCGGAAGGGCTGGAGCTGCGCCCGACGGTCGAGGCCATTCTCAGAACTTGGCCCCAGGGCGAGCAACCCAAGATCCACTTCTCGTCCCCCCGCACCGAACTCCGCCAGATCAAGCGCACGGACCGCAAGACCCGCAAAAGCACGATGGTGAATGTCGCCCCCGTGTGGACGGGCCATGCGGACTTCTGCAATCCCTTCGAGTTCATCACTTTCATGCGCACGGTGGATGGTCTTGAGTTCGACGTGATGCTTGAGGCCAAGGTGAAGGATCTGGCGCTCATTCGGCTGCGGCCGGATCTGCTACGCTATGCTCCCGATGTGGCGGCGCGGTTTGGCCTGAGCGTATCCGAAGCGCCGCTTCTGGAGCAGGAGGAAGCAGCCTTGCTAGAGATCGAGCCCGATGGAGGTGCTTAGCCTTCATATCTTGCTGCCTGACAGGCTGAAATTCCGCCTGGGAATGACCATATAAGTTATCAAATCTTCTTAAAAAAACTCCGCATCGAACCGATGCCCTATGCATCGGGAGAGCGGACTGTTGGATCCTTGTATGGCCCTCCCGAAGCAGTTGATCGACATTGAGCGGATCTACCTTGAGCCAGCGGTGGAGACCTACACTCGTGGCCAGGAGATCCTGACCAGGTACCCCCATGCCGAGCGCACCTACGTTGAGTCGCACTGGAAGATCCCATCCCTGCACGGCAACGAGGGCAACGCCGAGGACTGGCTGACGATCAAGCGCAGCAATCTCGTACTCGGCGTGAAGAAAGGGCTCACGATGCGCCCGAACGGCCGCAGCGCCCACTTCATTGCCCCCTCGACGTCGAACGGCTGCGCCATGGCCTGCGCCTATTGCTATGTTCCGCGCCGCAAGGGCTATGCCAACCCGATCTCGATCTTCGTCAACATCGAAGAGGCGTGCGCAGCCATCGCGCGGCATGCAGCACGGCAGGGCACCCTGCCCTCGCCCGACCAGATCGATCCGCAGCACTGGGTCTATGACATTGGCGAGAATGGCGATCTCTCAGTCGATGCATCGATCTGCGACAACGTCCATGATCTTGTGGGCCTGTTCCGGCGCCTGCCGAATGCCAAGGGATCGTTCGCCACCAAGTTCGTGAACCTTGACCTGCTCTCATACGATCCACAGGGCAAGACACGCATCCGCTTCTCGCTCATGCCAGAAAAGATCGCCAAGGTTGTCGATGTGCGCACCTCACCTATCGCTGAGCGCATTGCCGCGGTGAACGACTTCGTCCGGGCTGGATACGAGGTTCACCTGAACTTCTCACCGGTTATCATGTACGAAGGCTGGGAGCGGGATTACCAGCCCCTGTTCGAGCAGATCGACGATACCCTCTCGCCGAAGGCGAAGGAGCAGTTGCGGGCCGAGATCATATTCCTGACCCATAACGAACAACTTCACGATGTGAACCTGCGATGGCACCCCAAGGCTGAGGAGTACCTGTGGCGCCCCGACCTGCAGGAGGTGAAGCGGTCTGAGGGTGGCATGCAGAACCTGCGCTACAAGGCGACTTGGAAGCAGAAGTGGCTCACGCGCTTTCAGGATTTGTTGGCGGACAAGCTCCCCTATTGCGGAGTTCGTTACGCGTTCTAGCGCACATGGCATCCCCGTCCGTGCTGGCAGACAGGTGGCAACCTGGAAGCGCCCGCCCCCATCGCCGCTGAAGATCAAGCAATGGATCCCTTTTGGCTGCCCCATCAGCTTCCCGGAAGCTGAGGACAATGCCTATCGGAACCCTCCCATAGCAGACGGGTTGTCGGACATCACTGGCGCGTGGGAGCCTACCGCCCTGCTCCTCTCCACCCTGTCGGGAGCAATCCATGACCAAGTCCGACATCCCTCCGACCCATACGATCAATCCCATCGATCAGCCGCCAGATTCGGATAGCCCCACCGCCGCCATGCTCAAGGCCGACATAGACAGCGGTGCGAGCGGCGACAAAACAGAGGTGTTCGATCCAGGCATGGCCATGCTGGGCACCTGTGAGGAGGCGTCCGGTACGCCCCTGACGCCAGCACAGCTTGCTTGGGCGCGGCGTCAGGAAACATTCCATCGCTGGAGGAACGGCCTCAAGACCGGGATCGCCCACCATAGGCGTGATGGCTTCCCCGCCATCTATGTCGGATTCATTGTCCTTGTGGGTGTGATTCTCGTGAGCGGGATCTCCATGGCTCGTATCTGATATTGCATTAGATGCTGCTAAGGAACAATCGCCTTGATCGCCCAAGCCTTGGCCTTGAGGTGGATCGACCCATCCGCTTGGCGAGGAAGACTATCCTAAAGCCTCACCTTCAGGCGCTGTTGGGCCTGAGGATTAAGGCTGGTGCAGTAGCCCGGCGCCGGCCCTGTCCCCAGAGTGAATGGACGCCAGTAGTCCTCGAAATCGGCAAACACCGTCGCGACCTCAATCTTTCTGCACTCCACGGAAGCCAGACCTGCTTCCTCCGCCATAGCGGTTAGCTGATCGCCCGTGCAGAAGGGAAAGCGCCTGCCCTCGGTGAGGTCCAGAGCTTTGGGGTCCAGGGCCGTTGCGACATTCCAGAAGGCACGCATGAACTCAATGCCTCCACCGGGATAATCCCACACGTAAAAGCCAACGATTGCCCCTGGACGAGCAACCCGCTTCATATCGGCTAGCGCCTTCTGCCTATCGGGGATGAAGTTCAGGACCAGCGCGGAGACGACCATATCCCGGCTGGCGGCCTCCAATGCAAGGGACGTCCCCGACCCGAAACTCGGCGCGTTCATCTGAAACGTTGGTTTTGGCTTTCGCGATGAAGGCTTCGGACGGGTCTAGTGTCAATCGGCTCCTAATTTTGGCTCTGACGCAGTTTTGGTGCACCAGTCGCCGTGAGCTGTCATTCCGCTCCGATCAATCTGGCTTGCAGGAGGTCAAGATGGCCTCTGCCGTACATCTGACGCTTCACGAGCTTGAGTTTCGTGATCTGACCCTCTGTCTGACCATTCGACCATGGTAGCGTAATCGCCGCACGAATGGCCGCCTCATCTTTGGCGATACCAGTGGCGAACGATGCCACAAGGCTCTCACGCGCTCGGCTGATCCATGACGTCAGGTCAGCCTCGCGTCCACTCCGGATCAGGGTCTGGAACTCCGCAACCGTGTCGCGGGCACTGGCGAGAGCTGGCACGCCGCTTTCGATGGCGGCGATGGTCACGGTCTCCGTCTTGGAGAGCGTATCTCGCCCCGTACTCATCTGCCGGGCGATGGTCCTGGCGGATGGAATGCGCTGAAGCTGCTCGTCTCCGATCCGTTCAGCCCGACGGCGGCGGGTGGCCCATTCCCCCACAACGCGCAGCGAACCGCGGAAGCCGCTGGCCCGCAGACGCCGCCAGAGCTCGGCACCATTGCGGCATCCTCCGGTCCAGAGGGCCTCAAGCAGCGGCCAGTATGCCTCGAGACTGCTCTCCCGCTGGCGGAAGACGTCGCTCCGGCCGCCTCGCAGGATCTGCCGTACCGTGCCGCGGCTCATACCCGTTTGCCGGACGATCTGCTTGATCGGAACGCCGTCCGCGCTGAGAGCCATGACCGTTGCGTTGGTCTCCTCGCGGCGCAAGTAGCCCTCGTACTGAATGCGTTCGGCACAAGTGAGAAGGTGCGAGTTGATTGTTGCCGATCCGATGACCTGACGGATCTGGCGCATCGACTTGCGGACAGCCTCCAAGAATGCGCGGCTGGCGTTCTCCATCAGGTGCCAGCGATCCGCGACCTGCACCGCATCTGGCAGCGCCTTGGCCGCAGCCTCGCCATACCCGCCGCCTCGGTCGCGAGCAACAACCGAAATCTCCGGGTGGCTGGCCAGCCATGCCTGTGCGGTGGCCTGCTCCCGGTCCGGGAGGAGAGAGGCGATCCGCCGCCGTTCGAGATCGCAGATGATGGTGCCGTGGCGATGATTGCGGCGCCAAGCCCAATCATCGATCCCGATGACGCTCAGCGGCTCGGAAGGAAGGCGGGCATGCCGGCGCACAATGCGCAGGAGCGTATCCTTACTCATAGGCAGCATCAGCCGCCGGGCCAGGCGCGTTGCGGGCCGTCCGCCCAGAGCCAGCCCGAGGTGGTGGGCGATACCCTCGAGCCGGGCGGTTCGCCGGGCATGGCGGGCAATCACATCCGGGGCAAAGCGTTCGGTAAAGATCTGCCGTCCGCATCGCACAGCATCGCAGCGGAAGCGCCGCGCCCGGATCAAGAGCTCCACGGGGCGACCCGCCAGCGGCAGATCCGCCACGTACCGGAGATAGTGGCTATGCACACGTGAGGAGATGGTGCCGCAGGAAGGGCATGCAACAGATCGGTGAGCGGAATGGACAGTGATGGTCACTTGCTGGGGCTCAGCGTGGATCTGATCCACGATTAGGCCGGGCGGGATCAAAGCTGAGGGGCGCAGGCTTGGGTGCATGATGCTGCCTCCTTCCGGAAGACAGCCTCAGTTCAGCCCCCAATTGCACCAAAACTGCGTCAGAGCCAACATTGCACGCCGAAACACAGTCTAGCGCAATGAGGCTTCTCGGCCTGCATTGCGCAACGATTGCGGCGGACAATGCACCGGTTCCGCAACCGACCTCCAGCCAATCCAAGTTGTCGGGTGCGTCGAGCCATTTGAGGAATCGTGGAGCAACTTGGCGGCTCCACCGTCCCATATAGGCATCATAGCTATCTCCGGCTTGCCAAGCGTCGTGACGGGATGCCTCTGCCATAAGTCGGCCCTCCCCCGGAACAGAGCTGAACCTGCCCTAGGATACTCCTGCTGCTCCTGAGAGCATAGCCAGGGCGGTGCGGTCTCATGCCTGCGGCAGGAGGTTATCTAAGATCGCCTCGATGTTGGATGCTGCAATCCTGTCCGCCATCTTGTCGTCCACCCGGCACACGTCCTTAAGCGCCAGATAGCTTTCCACGCCTGAGACAGCAGAGAGCGAGAGGACAAGAAATTCAAAGTCCTTGCGCTTCATCTGTAAGCGCACGGGCGCAAGCGCATGCTCGTACATCGGCAGGCGGCGTCCGCCCCGTATCTCTCGGCTGGCCTGCCCTCCCTTCGCGACGGAGGCATCGAGAGCCCGCGCCAGGAACAGCCGGAACTGGGTTTCAGACCCACGGGTGAGCGCGAACAGGTAGCGTTGCACACGAAGCACCCGCTCCCGCACGTCCTGAGCATCTCCGACGATCTCCTCGGGTGAAAGAACCTTTGCATCAAGGGCAGCTTCGAGGATCAGGGCTTCTGATGCGGAGAAGTAGCGGTAGGCGGTGGCTTTCGAAATGCCAGCCTCATGGGCGGCTGCCAGCACGGTCACAGGCTCGCCGCGCTCCATCACCCGGCGGGCCGCTGCCAGGAGCGCCTTCCGGGTACGGCTTTTCTGGTTGGTTCGTCCGATGTCGAGACGCAACGGGAACAACTCTCTTGAGACAAGCGTCTCATTATGATACGTTGGTCCTGTGGATTGAGCAAGAGTTGTCCCGTTCTGAAACCGGAAGGACCACCATGACCACTCCCCAGACCGACACCTATCATCTCCTCGGCAACCTGCTGCGGTTCCACGCCCGTAGTCCTGACACCGGCGGGGCTTATTGCCTCGTAGAGTCACTGACCGCTCCTGGGGCCGGAGCCCCGCCGAACCGTCATCCTTCCGATGACGAGGCTTTCTATGTGCTCGACGGCACCTTCGAGTTCATGATCAACGGGGAGACGATCCCCGCTTCGAGCGGCAGCTTCGTGAAGGTACCCAACAGGGCCGTTCATGCCTTCAAGAATGTGGGCCAGACGCCGGGTCGCCTTTTGATCATCAACTCGCCAGGCAAGGCACACGATGGCTTCTTCAGCGAGGCAGGCGACCCAATGCCGCCCGGTACCCGCGAGCTTCCGCCGCCATCAGGTGCGCCTGACATTCCTCGTGTGCTGGAGATCGGCAAGAGAAACGGTTTGGAGTTTCTGCTTCCCCCTCATCCAGCAGGATAACCGCTCCTGCCTTGCAGCGCTCGGAGCAAGTATCCTGCATGTGCTCCGTAACTTTGATGGAGGCGACCATGGAAGCCATGGGAGCAACGAAGGCGAAAGTTGTCGGCCCACATGACGGCATGGCCGGGTTCTTAGGCAGTATCGGCGTGCGGTTCATGGTTGACGGACAGGAGGCGGGCCAGCGGTTTTCCATGGTCGAGCACCCTATGTCCGCACGAGCATTGGCCGCTCCCCTGCACCGGCACCTTCGCGAGGACGAGTATAGCTTCGTGCTGGAGGGGCAGGTGGGCGCGCTGCTGGGAGACGAAGTCCTCATCGGCAAACCTGGCGATCTGATCTTCAAGCCACGCAATCAATGGCATACGTTCTGGAATGCCAGCGATGAGCCCGCCCGCATCCTGGAGATCATCTCCCCGGCTGGGTTCGAGGAGTTCTTCCACGAGCTAGTCAGCCTGGGTGGTGTCACCCAGGCTGAGCCGCGTACGTTATCCAGCTTATGTGAGCGCTACAGTCTTGAGATGAAGCCCGAGACTGTTCCTGTGCTTCTCGAACGCTTCGGTCTGCGCTTTCCAGGAGAGCCACTGGGCTGAGCAGATCGCTCCACCTAGGTGGGCTGTCAGGATAAATCTACCGCCAAAGGTCGATTGGCGGAGCTGGTGACGGGCAGACCGTTTTCCTGTTGCTTGCCTTTGCATTGTGTCGCCGCGTCCTGAAACGACACCGTTTCTGAAGACGTTCATTTCTCATCAGCGTTCGCCTTATGAGATGAAGTTACTATTGCTGATGGTCTGATGGGATCAAAAGCGAGATGCGTCCGCCCACCGCTCATAGAGCATGCCCGGAGCAGCCGAAAAGGCGCAGGAACGCGCGAGGCCTCCTCCGTGTCCAGCGGGACTATGCCGCTGCGGCCAGTGGGCCAGGTCCCGGGGCTGTGATCGTGCAGGCCAGCCCGGTCGGGGCAAACTCAATCCTTGCTCACCATGGAGATCCCCGGCAAGGCTCCGCTCGATCAGTCGTGTGCCAAAGCCTCTGCGGCTTGGAGGGCGCACAGGCGGCCCACCACTCTCCTGCCAGCGCAGATGGAGATGAGCCGGGCTGTTCGTCCTATCCAAGCTCCAGCGGATCTCCACGTTGCCGGTCTCATTAGAGAGAGATCCATACTTCACCGCGTTCGTCGCTAGTTCCTGGAGCGCCATGGCAATCGCCAGCGCCATTGAGGGTGGCAGGCGAACCTGAGGCCCCCCAAACCTTGATCCGGTTCTCACCATAGGCCCGAAACGGCTCCATGGCCTCCGCTACGATCTGGTGCAGGCTTGCCGCCTCCCAGCTCTCCCGGGTCAGCACGTCATGCGCCTTCGACAAGGCGATCAAGCGGCTTGCGAGAGCGGTTTGCGCGTCCTCCGGGGTTGGCGCATTGCGCAAAGTCTGGAACACGATGGACTGCACCGTCGTGAGGGTGTTCTTCACCCGGTGATTCAGCTCGTTGATGAGCAGGCGCTGATGCTCCTCGGCGCGCTTGCGCCCAGTGATATCGCGCGCCACGCGGATGCCATAGAGGGGTCTGCCGTTCACATCGTCCACCCGGGAGGCCGACAGTTCGATCCAGATGCTGTGCCCGTCCCTGTGGACATACCGCTTCTCCAGTGTATAGGCCTCGATCTCGCCCGCCATCTGCCGGCGGAACTGATCGAGATCCATCCGTAGGTCGTCGGGATGGGTGATGTCGATGAAGGTCATCTGCAGCAGCTCGTCCCGGCTGTAGCCGGTGATGATGCTCAACTGCTCATTCACCCGCAGAAAGCGCCCGCCGGCATCCACCTCGGCAATGCTGGTGAAGGCATGCTCATAGGTGGAGCGAAGGCGCTGCTCGCTTTCGCGCTGAGCTGCTTCTGCCTGCTTACGAAGGGTGATGTCACGCAAGTACGCCGTAAACCGCGGCCTGTCCCCGCTGCCGATTGGGCTGATGGCCAGCTCGACCGGGAAGCGGGAGCCGTCAGTGTCAATGCCGTTTGAATGTCCTTCCGGAGTGACGCGCCGGACCGACCGTGAGGTATAGAGGCGATCCGCCGAAGCTGAGAACGGTATGCCTTACAAGGTCAATGGCCGTTGCCACGACCGCCACCGACTTGCCGCGCTTGTTCCTGATGCGGACGAAGAAGGCCCGCAGAGGGCCTGGTACGCCGGAGATCGCCCAGGCTGCCTCGACCAGCATCGAGCGGGCATGAGCCCGCCCCTGTTTTGCTGATGCGCCCATGATAAGCGGGCTTATCGCCCGACTGCCGCACCTTCGGATTGAGACCGAAGTAGCTCACCAGCTTTTGCGGCGATGAGAAGCGTTTGATGTCGCCGATCGCTGCCAGGACGCTCATGGCCACCGTGGCATTCACCCCCGTGATCGTCATCAACCGTCTGACCTGCGGATCCTCGAGAGCTTTTTGGGCCAAGCCCTTGTCCACTTCAGCAAGCTCCACGCAGAGACGATCCAGCTCACCGGCATGGCGCAGGATGACCCGACGCTGTTCCTCGGCGAGCGGGAGGGCCCCCAACCAGGCCCTCCCGCGTTTTGAGAACAGGTTCCCTTGATAAGGTGGGATCAGGTGAGCGTGCAAAACCGCGTGGATCCGGTTCTTGAGGCGGGTCATCTGCGCGACCAGCTGGGTGCGTTCCGCCGAGACACGGCGGCGGGCCTCGGTCTCCTCGTCCGGCATCCAGACCTCGGGCAGGATCCCGCTGGCATGAGCTTGGCCAGCACGCGAGCATCGATCTTGTCGGTCTTGACCTTGGCCCAGGCAATCGCCCGCACCAGGTTGGGACTGGCAATCACCCCGCGCGCCACGAAGGGCGACAGCAGGCGCACGATGGCGCTGTTGTTGCCGGTCGCCTCCAGGACGACCTCGTCGTCCGGCTTCAGCGACTGGGTAAAGTGCAGCAGGCGGCTCCGTTCAAGATCCACCTTACCGGCATCCCGGATAACTCCATTCTCCAGGATTGCCATCTGGGCAAAGGAACGATGAACATCGAGAGCAATGATCCTCATCTCCGGCTCCTGTTCGGTTCGACAACCTCGGGAGCCAGTGGACCACACGACACCTACGGATCCGCGCTCGCAGCGCACCCGGGCCAGTCGAAGGGGCGGCCAGATAATAACACGAGCTCTCAGCTCATGAGATACGACGGCCTGCCCACCTTACGTGCTCCCGACACCCCTATCCCGGTCTGCTGATGGTAACCGACCCTTCAGATGTCTGAAAAGTGGATGGAGGTGTCGCGCCTATTCATGCCCGATAATAACCGCATTGAGCAGGATCATCGCGCCATCAAACGGTGCATCCGGCCGATGCTCGGCTTCCAATCCGTTGTCACTGCCCGAATGATCCTGGGTGGCATCGAGTTGGTCCACATGATGCGCAAACAACAGGCGAAGTATGCCTGCAATCGGCAGCCATCCCTCGCCAAGCAGTTTGAGTTGCCTGCCGCCTGAACGCTCTACCGAGCGATTGGCCTTTCGCATCCCCTCTCCAAATTCCCGACACAACCCTTCCCAATCTCGCTCGGTGAATTGCGGAACTCCGGCAAATGCCATATCGGTAATTTCGCATGCACCTTCGCATGTCAGTGCATTGAAATACTTGCATGCACCATGACAGATCGCGCCAAAATACCTAGATGCTCTGTCGCGATTCACCAAGAGGAAAGTAGGACTGTGAAACGCCGCCATTTTCTACAAGCAGCAGCGACCGGCGCTGCATCAACCGCAATTGCCGCTCCGGCTGTCGCCCAGTCCTCGCCGGAGATACGCTGGCGCTTGACCTCGGGCTTCCCGAAGTCGCTGGATACCATCTACGGTGGGGCTGATTTTCTCGCAAAGTACGTCTCCGCCGCAACAGACGGGAAGTTCCAGATCCAACCTTTCGCGGCGGGCGAAATCGTCGGCACCTTCCAAGCCGCTGACGCCGTCAGCGCTGGCACGGTCGAGATGGCCCACACCGCGGCCTATTACTATGTTGGTAAGGACCCGACCTTCGCCGCCGCTGCGGCAGTTCCGTTCACGTTGAACGCCCGTCAGCTTAATGCCTGGCAGTATCACGGCGGCGGCATCGGCCTCGTGAACGAGTTCATGGCCAAGCATAACCTCTATGCTCTTCCGGGCGGCAACACCGGCACTCAGATGGGCGGCTGGTTTCGCAAGGAGATCAAGACCGTGCAGGACCTGCAGGGCCTGAAAATGCGCATTGCGGGCATTGCCGGCCAGGTCATGCAGAAACTCGGCGTCATTCCGCAGCAGGTGGCTGGCGGCGACATTTATCCCTCGCTCGAGCGCGGTACCATCGATGCCGCGGAGTGGATCGGCCCCTACGATGACGAGAAACTCGGCTTTCAGAAGGTCGCCCCCTACTACTACTACCCGGGTTTCTGGGAAGGCGGCCTGACGATCCACTTCATGTTCAACAAGGAGAAATGGGAATCTCTGCCGAAGACCTACCAAGCGATCCTAGAAACGGCCTGCATGGCTGCAAACATGGACATGCTCGCCAAGTATGACACCAAGAACCCGGCGGCGCTTCGCAGCCTGCTTGGCGCCGGGGCGCAGCTGCGCCCCTTCTCGCCGGAGATCCTCGATGCTGCCTACAAGGCGACAAACGAGGTCTATGCTGAAATCTCTGCCCAGAATGCAGACTTCAAGAAGATGATCGATTCCATCCGCGCGTTCCGGAATGAGGAGTACCTCTGGTTCCAGGTGGCCGAGTATGCCTTCGACACCTACATGATCCGTGCCCGCGCGCGTGGCTAATCATGTATTGATTAAACCCCGAGAGGGCGATCCACGGATTGCCCTTTCTGATCGCACTGGGTACATCCCAGCCGGTAGAACGCGACCGAGGGTCAGCCCAATCGGGAGGCAGGCAAAGCTTGGCCCCTGTGTTTGGTCTTGGGGCTTATTTGCTGTCGCTCTGTTTTCTCCGACAGGATCCGGAAGACGCTGCGTTTGCTGATGCCGACGCGCTCGGCGATTTTGCACTTCGTGAGACCGGATGCGGCAAGGCGTTTCACCTCGTCCGCTTTGGCCCGGGCCGTGGGTGTTCTTCCCTTGAACTTCCCTTCTCTCTTGGCTCGCGCAATGCCTTCGCGCCACCTCTCTGACGCAATCTGTCTCTCGAACTGGGAGACTGTATTCATGAGGTCCATGATGGGTTGGCCCATTCCATCGCGTGTGTCGAGGCCAAGGCTCAGAACCCGAAGATAAACGCCCTTCTCAGCAAGCCGCCTCTGGGTTGTGACAAAATCTGCCACGCTCTGAGACAGTCCAGATAGATCCGCCACAACGAGAGTGTCCCCTTCCCGCGCGAACTCGATAGCGTCCTCCAGCTGGGGCCGTGCCCGGAGAGATTCTGTTTTCTCGCAGAATACCTTCTCGACTCCAGCTGCCAAAAGATTGCGCTTTTGCTCTTCCAAGCCAGCGTCTCCATCCAAGACTGATTTTCGTGCCAGACCGATCAGCATTGGTGTCTACCTCCTATCTCAGGGCCAGAAAAATTGGTGGGGAATGCGCAAGTTGGACAAGCTGAGATGACCACCGAAGATGTTGACCGAACGCTAATCCGATTCCACCCGCCCTCCTCGAATGTCCTCCTCCTCCCCCCTTTCAGCCTGCGCAGACATGCCAAACGACATGCGCGCTGCCGGTTTGGAGGGTTGTGTAAGCGGAATGGCATCGCCTCAGTGGTGAGCAAGAGCATAGCGAGATGGCCTGTCCGGACTGCATGCGTCCGGAGCTTTTGCAACCAGACTTGGACTGCTACATAGACTTCACCAGGATTGGTCTATAAATTGGTCTAAACTTCGTGCCCAGAACACGCTCATCGACAGTGGATACTATCCGGCAGCTTCGCGCCTACCTGCAGGATCAGGCCTATGGGCCGCAGGACCGGCTGGAGCCTGAACGGGAACTGGCGCCGCGGCTCGGCTGCAGCCGGGAGACGCTGCGAGCGGCGCTCGACGTGCTTGAAAGGGAGGGGCTCATCTGGCGGCATGTGGGCCAGGGCACCTTCGTAGGGCCACGCCCAACCTACGAGCCGATCCGACCGTCAGTCCTCGCCGGGATGGCCTCTCCGGCGGATGTGCTCGATGCCAGGCTCCTGATTGAGCCCCCCGTTGCGGGCGCGGCGGCGCTCCACGCCACCCCCCACGATATCGTATTTCTCCGTGGTCTTGCAGTCAGGAGCAGTGAGGCGCCTGACTGGCAGGCCTACGAGCCGATAGACGACGCTTTTCACAAGGGCATTGCCCGGATCACCGACAATCCGCTGCTGATTGCGTTTCTCGATGTTCTGTCATCAGTGCGTGGCCGCGCGCGCTGGCAGCGGCAGCAGGACCTTGCGTTTCGCCGGGCGCGCCGGCAGGAGTACGCAGCACAGCATGGACGCATGCATATCGCTGTTGTCGACGCTATTGCGGCGCGGAATCCCACGGCCGCACAGCAGGCGATGTTCGATCATCTGAGTGCTGTCCGTGCCGTCATGGTGCATGAGGTAACAGAGTAGGGAGGATCACATGGCGCTCGCGTGGTTGATTCTAGAACTGCACTCGGCCTCGCCCTATTTCGACCCGCAGCGTGTCCCAGAACTGGACCTCTGCTTGGATAACAGGCCGATTGTTCCTGCGGCCAGGGATACCGTGAGCTAACTCAGGAGTGACGAGGTGAACCGCCCCCGGATTCCCGGAGGCTCCAACTCCTGACAGGATGGAGCCATGACGAAGCGAACACCCCCATATTCACCAGAGGTCCGCGAGCGGGCGGTCCGGATGGTTTTCGAACACCGGGGCGAGTACGCCTCACAGTATGAGGCGATCCTGTCAATTGCGGCCAAGATCGGCTGCTCGCGCGAGACGCTGCGGCACTGGGTGCGGCAGGCAGAGCGCGACCAGGGGGTGATGTCACGGTAACTTTTGGTCAGAGGCTTCTGCTCTAAGAGCTGTGGCATGACCAAACCCATCAGCTACAAGCGCCATCGCTTCCCACCCCAGATCATTGCCCATGCCGTTTGGCTGTACTTCAGATTTCCTCTGAGCCTCCGGCTTGTCGAGGAGATGCTGCTCGAGCGCGGCATCGTCGTCTCGTACGAGACGATCCGCCGGTGGGGTAAGAAGTTCGGACCGGCTTATGCCCGGCGCCTCCGCCGCAAGCAGCCAAGTCCTCATGACGTCTGGCATCTGGATGAGGTGGTCATCAGCATCGCTGGTAAGAAGCACTGGCTGTGGCGTGCCGTCGATCGGGACGGATACGTGATTGACGAGCTCGTCCAGAGCCGGCGCGACACCAAGGCGGCCAAGCGCCTGCTGACCCGGCTGATGAAGAAGCAAGGCATGGCGCCCAAGCGCATCATCACCGACAAGTTGTCCTCATACGGAGCAGCCCGACTCCAAGTCATGCCGAGGGTCGAGCACCGGTCCCACAAGGGGCTCAACAACAGGGCTGAGAAGTCGCATGTCCCGCTGAGGAAACGGGAGAGGATGATGCAGGGCTTTCGATCCGCAGGCAGCCTGCAGCAGTTCACATCGGTCTTTTCAGCTGCCAGAAACCTGTTCGTTCCACCGCGCTCGCACCGGTCTGCCCTCGCCACCCACGTCTACCGTCTACGAGCCATGGCGGCATGGAAGTCCGCGGCGGGCGTACTCGCCTGAATTCAACAAAGCTGGGCTTATCGCGGTCGCGTAGGTTACCGTGACATCACCGTCTTGAGTGGGATCCGGGTTGGCTTTGTCGCAAACCCGGAGTAGGGATGAGAAAGTAGCAGATGGCTGTGATCCGCTTATGCGGCGAGCCACTCGAACTGTTCAGCGAGCGCCGGTTGATGAGTGC
>NZ_JBHSBQ010000004.1:0-14513 GCF_042650665.1 Microvirga sp. GCM10011540
GTGCGGGACCTGCTCAATCAAGCTGGGATCGGAGTGCTGTACCTGCCGCGCTACTCGCCCGAGTTCAACCCGATCGAGCCGGCCTGGGGCAAGATGAAAGAGCGGCTCAAGGGGAAAGCGCCACGCACTCTTGAAACCCTGGAAGCAGAACTCAAACCAGCCCTCGACACCATCACCGCACAGGATGCTCGAGGCTGGATCAGGCACGCTGGCTATGCCCTACACTGAGACCAAAAGCGCTTTAACAATACGAGCGCTGCGATCTTTCGGATCGGCCATCCAGTTGCACGCAAAACAGAGTATGGCCTTTATCTTCGCCGGATACCCGGGGTACGAACGCCCACGCTCCCGCCGATACCCTCATCAACGGGTGTCAGGCGCCGCTCACGCGGTATGAACGGTGCCGCCGTCAATGACATACTCGGTGCCGGTTATCATTGCGGCGTGATTCGAGGCGAGGAAAAGGCGATCAGGTTAGCCACGTCCTCCGGCGTTGAGGGCCGACCAATAGGGATCTTGCCTAGCGCGCTCATGATGATGCGCTTGCCGCCGTCGTAATCAGTACCAGCGTCGTGCGCAAGCTGCTCGGTGAGACGCACAGACGCTTCGGTTTCGATCCAGCGGGCGAGACCCGCACCACGCGCACCCCCTTCGGCGAGACCTCCTTCGACAGGCGCTTGCTGTAGGTCGAGCGCGCAGCCTTCGCGGCCGCATACGCAGTCGTCGCCTCTGGCAGCGATAGCTCTCATTGGATAGACATGACGTGGATGACGACCCCGCAGCCCTGTTCGACCATTGCAGGAACGAGTTCGCGATCGAACCTGACGGCTGCCATCAGGTTGAAATCAAGCTCCTTGGCCCATTCCAGATCGCTCAAAGCTGCGAAGCCGCCCGCCAGGGCGGACGAGCCGCCCAGCATGTGGACCACGATATCGACCCCGCCCAACCGCTCGTGCCCTGCGGCGGCGAGCGTGGCGCATTCCCCAGGCGTTGTCTAAGTTGTCAGCAACGACCATACCCTCTGGGAGCGTGTCTGGCCGGGTGCGCTTGCTTTCAAACGTGAGGAACGGGGTCATGCCCCAATCTCAGACTGCAATTGGTGTCCCAATCCATTTCATGCAAGTGGCATTAGCCCTCGCGCTGTCCGACGGCCCGCTTATGGGGCATCGAGCAGCCGCGAGACCGAAAGTGCCGCTAAGAGGGCTGGGACAGAGCTTGGCTGGGGCGGTACAAACTGTGTTGCTCCCGGATCAGATCGGCCGCCCGTTCCCCAATGACTACGCAGGGTGCCATCGTGTTGCCGGTGGTAATCCGTGGCATAATTGACGAGTCTGCAACGCGAAGACCTTCGATGCCATAAACCTTCAACTGGTTATCGACGACCGACATATCGTCTCTTCCCATCTTTGCGGTACAGGACTGATGCCAATAGGTCACCGCGGACCGTCGGATGAACCTAACCATTCCCGCTCGGTCGCGCGCGCCAGGAGCAGTTTCGCCTGTCACCAACGGCGTGAACGCTTCGCTGTTTCCGAGATCGCGGCACAGTTCCACCGCGGCCAGGGCGGCAGCCATGTCTTCCGGTTCGCTGAGTGAGTTCGGCTTGATCAAGATGGGATCTGCGAAGCTCGACCCCGATAATCGTAGCTGACCGCGGCTTTTGGGTTGGGCGAGGCCAGTGAACATCGTCCAGCCGTGTTCCGGCGTTTCGAGTTCCGTCTCGATCGGCGAAGGAACAGCGAACTCTAGCTGGCACTGTAGGATGTCAGGCTGAGCCAGCCGCGCATCGCTTTTCCAATAGAGTTTCGCTTCGCAGCCACTACCGCCAACGCCCTCCGGCTTTTTATAGGCCCAGGTGCAGCCGAATGCGAGATGATCCTGATGGTTTTGACCAACGCCCGGCAGGTGTTGAATGACGGGAATGCCGTGAGCTTTCAATTCATGTTCCGGCCCTATCCCTGATTGCATCAGCACTTTCGGCGTGTTGATCGCGCCAAGGGACAGCACAGTTTCGCATCGGGCAGTAAATTGACGCAGCTGGCCAGCGACAAGAGCCTCGACTCCTATCACTCGTTTCCCATCGAAAATGAGCCTCGTGACCAGCGCATCGGTGACAACTGCAAGGTTTGGCCGTGATAGGAGCGGACGAACATAGGAGCCGAAGACGGATTCCCGCTTGCCATTGCGAATCCGCAGCTCGGCGATTGATGCGCCTCCGGGGCTCTCCATCATCTCACCGTTCGGAGTATCGAAGACAGGAATACCAATAGCGGATGCCGCCCTCAGCAAAGCCTCTGCGATCGGCTGGGGTTTTTGAGGCTGAGCAACATATGCCGGTCCTCCCACGCCGCGACGGATCAGGTCGGGATCTCCGTTCCAATCTTCTATCCGGCGGTAATAGCGAAGGATGGACTCATAGCCCCAAGCTTCATCGCCGGCCTCGGCGGCGAAATGCTCCCAATCTTCCTTGTGTCCCCTCGCCCATACCATGACATTGATGCTTGACCCGCCGCCAAGCCCTTTGCCCATGCTGAGAGGAAGACGTCGGCCGTCGAGTTCGGGCGCCGGCTCTCCAATGAACCCCCAGTCTCGACTGGAGCCAAGATTGAGCGGCCATTGCGCTGGGTTCGTAACGGTTTCGGCCGAATCGTCTCCGCCCGCCTCAAGCAGTAAAACGCGGGCGTTCCCATCTTCTGCCAGTCTCGCGGCGACAACCGAGCCGCTGGAGCCGGCGCCGCAGACGATGAAGTCGAAGACGTCGCCGCGAGAAGCGACCGGATTATCAAGTGTATTTTGCTCATAGGTATTCAGCTTCACGTGACTGACCTCCGTGAATGGAACGAGGAAGAAACTGAAAATGCTGGTCGGCGGCTTGGTCGCGCGTCCAATTGCAATCAGCCACGTGACTGCATATCCGTGCTCGCTATTGTCCGACCGTGACTGCCCTAATAGACCTTGCCGGTCATCGCCGGGACAGGGCCGAGTGTCCCGGCGAGGCGGCGTCCATCATCGTTGCGCTCTCGCCGAGACGGCTTTGGCGGCCTGATCTATGGTATCTGCAACGACGTCGGACTGCGTCATGAAGAGAGCATGACTTGCCGAGACTTTCGTGATCTTCGCCTTGATGCGTTCAGCCATATGGATCAGCATCGCCTGATCGAATGCCTTGTCTTCTGTCGCGATCACGGCCCAACTAGGCTTCGAGCGCCACGCAGCATTCTGGAGCTTCGTGCCGAACGCCGACATGTTGATCGAGACCTGCGAGTCCCTCATGAATGCGGCATCGGCATCACTCACGTCATGGGCAAAACCATCCTTGAACTTTGTCGGGCTAACATACCCGAATCCATCCTTTGTGGTCTCGATCACGAATTCCGATGCAGGTGCAAAACCTTGATATTGCTGAGCGGTTGTCTCGCCCGCATCCGGAGAAAGAGCAGAGACATAGACAAGGCCTGCAACCTTCGCATCGACGCCAGCTTCGGTGATGATCGTACCACCCCAGGAATGACCCACCAGGATGACTGGACCATCCTGCCGTTCAAGCGCACGTTTAGTAGCGGCAACATCGTCCTCGAGAGACGTCAACGGGTTCTGCACGATGGTGACGCGATAGCCGCGCTTGGAAAGATTGTCGTAAACTCCTCTCCACCCTGAGCCGTCCGCGAATGCACCGTGGACGAGCACCACGTTCTTGATAGCTTGGTTTGCAGGGATGGGCTCGGAAGCCGCCGCCGAGACTGCGCTCGATATCGCTGCTGCGGCTATGGCTGCAGTTACTACGCTGTTGGTGATCTTAGTCATAACGATCTCCTTTGTCAGTAGCGATAAATGTTATCGCGATAAGGAAAGTCTTTCAGATCCTGGAGTTCCCGTCAACGTATTTTTTATTGCGATATTGTTTTTCGCGATATTGCTAGTATGTTCACGCCTTAAGGACCTGGATAATGAGCCACGAGAACAACGATCCACCGCCTCTTCACGACCAGCTGTGCTACGCGATCTACACTGCCGGGATCGCGATTCAGCGTGCCTACAAACCCTTACTCGACGGGCTGGGCCTGACCTATCCGCAGTACCTCGTGCTCAACGTGTTGTGGAGTAAGGACGAGCAGACCGTGGGCGCGATTGCCCGCGCCCTTGCCTTGGAGTCCAGCACCCTGACGCCGCTCTTGAAGCGCCTTGAGGCTTCTGGCCTCCTGCGCCGGACCCGAGACCCGAGTAATGAGCGACAGGTCGTGATAGGCCTGACCGAAGAAGGCCGGGCGCTGCAGCACAAGGCGGGCTGCCTCAGTGACGCCTTGCTGGCAGCTTCGACCGAGACGCCGCAGAGGCTGGCGGCTCTAAACCGCGACGTGCGCCATCTCCGTAATGCGATCTATTCCCAGATCGGAGGATGGGACGCTCCCGCCTGAGTGTAGAACGGGTGTCCGTCCCTTACGCGGTAGGCACCGTACCCCCATCGATGGTGTACTCGGTGCCGGTGATCGAAGCGGCGCGTTCGGAGGCCAGGAACGCGATCAGGCTTGCGACTTCGGCCGGTTCGGCCGGGCGTCCGAGCGGTATTCCGCCCAACCCGTCCATGATGATCTTCTTGCCACCCTCGAGATCGGTCCCCGCCTGTTTCGCCAGGCGCTCGGCGAGATGGATGGATGACTCCGTCGCGATCCAGCCCGGTGATACCCGGACCACCCGTACACCTCTGGGAGATACCTCCTTTGACATTGCCTTGCTGTAGGTTGAAAGCGCAGCCTTGGCTGCAGCATAGGCCGTTGTTGATTCCGGAAGTGGCAGCACATTCTGAATGGACGTGACATGTATGACCACACCGCTTCCCCGAGAGACCATATCCGGGACCAGATGCCGGTCCAGCCGAACAGCGGGGAAAAGGTTAAGAGACAACTCCTTGTACCACTCGGCATCAGTGAGCGCTGAAAAACCACCACCGGCTGCAGACGAGCCGCCCAGCATATGAACAATAATATCGACGCCGCCAAGGCGTTGACGGGTGGCGTCTGCGACGGTCCTGCATCCCTCCTCGGTTGTCAGGTCGGCTTCAACGAACAAGTCTTCGGGCAGGTTGTCCGGTCGCGCTCGAGCCGTCGTTAGCACTTGTGCGCCGAGTTCCCGAAACAGGCCAACGGTCGCTGCCCCAGCGCCCCTGCTTCCTGCCGTGATGAGTGCGCGCTTGCCAGCCAGATTGAGAAAGTCGGTCATCACTGGATCTCCACTTTGGCAATCTTGTGGTTTGTGATGGCGAAGGCGTAGCTGAGCGTTACGGGGCTCCCCGGAAACCGGCCGCTGACCTTGGCTCGAACGAACGATCGATTACCGTTGACCGTGGCATCCAAAGGTTCAGCGACATACTGGGTCTTGCGCTTCGCTTCCGCCCACCAGTCTCGAATGGCAGCTCCACCTTGATGGAAGGCGCCTTCATCCACGACGACGGCGTCGACTGCAAAAGTCCTAGCTACTGAATCCGCGTCGTTTCGGCGATCGGCCTCAAAGAACGCCTTCACTACATCAGGCATGTCCATAGGTTTCTCCCTATCAGCTTACTCATGACTGCTAGTTAGCGCTCGACGATTGCTCAGATAAGTGGGATAAAACCGTATATGGAGATGAACAGATCGGGACAATGGAACAGGCGGGTTTGAGAGATTTGGAGTCGGTCATCGCCATTGCACGGCGTGGGACGTTTCGAGCAGCCGCTATTGATCTAGGGACGTCCAGCACTGCGTTGAGTCATACAATTGCAAAGCTCGAGGCTGGCCTCGGCGTTCGTCTCTTCAATCGAACCACCCGCAGCGTCTCGCTCACGGATGCGGGAAAGCTTTTTATCGAGCAGGTTGCGCCGTCGCTCCAGAATATTTACGTCGCGCTGGAAGCGGTTCGCTCCCAGCGCGAGACCCCTTCGGGAACGATTCGGATCAATGCCGCGCCCTTCGCTGCACGCGCTATTATTTCCCCGTTGGTGCTCGAGTTCCTGCGTCGGTATCCGGATATGAACGTCGATTTGGTGACTGACGGAAGGATGGTCGATATCGTCAGGGACGGCTTCGATCTCGGCGTCAGGGTCGCCGGCCTCGTACCAAGTGACATGATTGCGGTCTCGCTCGGCTGGCCGCAACGACATGCCGTGGTGGGGTCCCCTGAGTATTTCGAGCAGCATGGGAGGCCGGACGTTCCTCTGGATCTTCTCAATCACAGGTGCATTCGGGTTCGCTTGCCTGACGGCTCTTTATATCAATGGCGGTTTGAGAAAGACGGCGAGCCTGTGCAAGTCGATGTGCGAGGACCGATCACGCTCGATGAGGCAAGCTTGGTGAGGACGGCTGTGCTTGCGGGGACGGGCGTGGGCTACACCATGGAACAGGAAATTCTTCCAGACATCGAGGCAGGGCGCCTAGTCCGGGTCTTAGAGGATTGGACGCCGCCATATCCAGGTCTATGTCTCTACTATCCCGGGCGACGTCATCTATCGGCTGGGATGAAGGCATTCTTGGAGATGGCGCGTGAGATTTCTAAGCGTCGGCGGTCTAACCCTGCAGGTAGGTTCGCCGACATCGAAGATTGGGCAACCTGAGCGGATGTGTCGCAAACTTTTTGTTTCAGAGTTTCGGCTACTCCTTTCTCGGTTCAGTGGCGGAGAGTGGCGTGTTCAAGGGCAGGCATTTTGATCGATCCGTGATCCTGCTCTGCGTTCGATGGTGATGTCACGGTAACTTTTGGTCAGAGGCTTCTGCTCTAAGAGCTGTGGCATGACCAAACCCATCAGCTACTAGCGCCATCGCTTCCCACCCCAGATCATTGCCCATGCCGTTTGGCTGTACTTCAGATTTCCTCTGAGCCTCCGGCTTGTCGAGGAGATGCTGCTCGAGCGCGGCATCGTTGTGTCCTACGAGACGATCCGCCGGTGGGGTAAGAAGTTCGGACCGGCTTATGCCCGGCGCCTCCGCCGCAAGCAGCCAAGTCCTCATGACGTCTGGCATCTGGATGAGGTGGTCATCAGCATCGCTGGTAAGAAGCACTGGCTGTGGCGTGCCGTCGATCGGGACGGATACGTGCTTGACGAACTCGTCCAAAGCCGGCGCGACACCAAGGCGGCCAAGCGCCTGCTGACCCGGCTGATGAAGAAGCAAGGCATGGCGCCCAAGCGCATCATCACCGACAAGTTGTCCTCATACGGAGCAGCCCGACTCCAAGTCATGCCGAGGGTCGAGCACCGGTCCCACAAGGGGCTCAACAACAGGGCTGAGAATTCGCATGTCCCGCTGAGGAAACGGGAGAGGATGATGCAGGGCTTTCGATCCGCAGGTAGCCTGCAGCAGTTCACATCGGTCTTTTCAGCTGCCAGAAACCTGTTCGTTCCACCGCGCTCGCACCGGTCTGCCCTCGCCACCCACGTCTACCGTCTACGAGCCATGGCGGCATGGAAGTCCGCGGCGGGCGTGCTCGCCTGAATTCAACAAAGCTGGGCTTATCGCGGTCGCGTAGGTTACCGTGACATCACCTTGTCGAGACTGATGCAAACCTTCGCGAGCTGATTGCCCGCACCCTCGGGCATGCCGGCTATGACGCTGTGCTGGCTCCTTCCGGATCCGGTGAGGCGGCTCTCGACCTCATCTCCGCCGCCGATTTCGATGGCCTATATTGTGAGGTTGAACTCCCCGGCGAGGTCGACGGCTGGGAAGTCGGCGCCACCTTCAGCTTCGTCTGGCCTGACAAGCCGACAGTCTACGCCTCCGCCTTGGTTGCCGGGCCACCGGGGCGGCTGCGGAAGGGTATTTTCCTGCGCAAGCCGTTCGGATTGGACCGGCTCGTCACGGTTTTCGAGACCAGCGCAACAGCCGCGCGGGCAAGACAGGCGCTGGCATGATCACTCCAGACGCAAATATGTTCGCAAGCATGCGGATTAAGCCCTTAAGCAGCTCCGTACACCTCACATGAACGACGCCACACGCACGGATGTGATCGGAATGCTCGGGCCCTTGCGGCGTTATGCCCGCTCCCTGACGCGCGACGAGTCGCAGGCCGAGGACCTGGTTCAGGACGCGCTTGTTCGCGCCTATGAGCGGCGCGGCTCCTTCCGCTCAGGTGGTAACCTGCGCGGCTGGTTGCTGTCGATCCTGCACAACACCTTCATCGATCATCGTCGCCGCCATGTAGCGGAATTCCGCCGTCTGGAGCAGGTCGCCGCCCTCATCGACACCGAGGCTCCTCCCGAGCAGGAGAGCCGGGTGCGGCTTCAGCAGGTCCAGGCCGCCTTCATGAGCCTGCCGGACGAGCAGAGGGCTGTCCTGCACCTGGTGGCCATCGAGGGCCTGTCCTACCAGGAGGCCGCCAATGCCCTGAAGATCCCGGTCGGCACCCTTATGTCCCGCTTGGGGCGCGCCCGCGCCGCGCTGCGGGGGTTCGAGGCGGGAGCCGATGCTCAGCCAGCCGAAGCCAGGCGCCCAAGCCTGCGCGTCGTCGGAGGATCCGATGCCTGACCCGATCACTGAAGCCGACCTTCTCGCCTATGTCGATGACCAGCTCGACCCGGCCCGACGGATCGAGGTCGAGGAGCATCTTGCCCACGACCCGCAAGCCGCCGCGCGGATCATGGCCGATCTCAAGGATCGCGACGCCCTCCGGCTGCTCCATGCGGCGCCCCTGCCCCGTCCGACCGAGCCGATGCTGGTGGCCGCTGGTCGACTTGAGCGGGCTCTCGGCTGGCAGGAGCTGGGCCTGAAGCTCCGCCGGGTCGCCGCCGTCGTGGCCCTCGTCGGCTTCGGCTGGTTCGCTCACGGACAGGTTGGCCTGGGCGTTACCGACAGCGAGGCCTCGCCCAAGCCGCCGGCCTTCGTCGAGGATGCCCTGCACTCGCATGAGACAAGCCTCCTGCGGGCCCGCATGGTTTCGCAGCCGGAGGTGGAAGACTACGACCCCGCTGAGATCCTGGCCGAGACCGGGATCCGGCTCCCGTCCCTGCCCGAGGACTGGCAGGTGCGGGACGCGCAGATCTTCCCATCCCGCTACGGCCACAGCATCGAGATTGCCATTGACGCCGGCGACCTCGGGCGGGTGTCGCTGTTCGCCGCCCAGGCTTCCGCCTTCGACGTGATCGCTCCGATGCCGGCCCGCTTCGAGAAGGCGACGGCCGTGTACTGGCAGACAGGTCAGCTCGCCTACGCGCTGACCGGAACCGGCAGCGACAAAGCCCTTGAACGGGCGGCCCTCCGGCTGTCCCGCAAGCTTCAGTAAACCTCCAGGAGACACCATCGATGAACACACCCTATGCTTGGCAGACCGCCACGGCCCGCCCGAGCGGCGCCGTTTTCGACGAGGGCCTGCGCCAGCACATGCTGCGGGTCTACAACACCATGGGCCTCGGCCTGGTGGTGACCGGGCTCGTGGCCTTCTTTGTCGCCTCGACGCCTGCGCTCTACGAGCCGATCTTCCAGACGCCGCTCAAGTGGGTGGTGATGCTGGCGCCGCTGGCGTTCATCTTCTTCTTCTCGTTCCGCATGGACCGGATGACCGCGGCCTCCGCGCGCACGGCCTTCTTCGCCTTCTCGGCGGTGATGGGCCTGTCGCTCGCCTCTGTGTTCCTGGTGTTCACGGGTGCGAGCATCGCCCGCACCTTCTTCATCACCGCTGCCATGTTCGGCGCCACCAGCCTTTACGGCTATACCACCAAGCGCGATCTCTCAAAGTTCGGCTCGTTCCTGGTCATGGGTCTGATCGGCGTCATCATCGCCTCGCTGATCAATATCTTCCTCGCGTCGAGTGCGTTGCAGTTTGCGATCTCGATCATCGGCGTGCTCGTGTTCACGGGCCTGACCGCCTACGACACGCAGACCATCAAGGAGCAGTACGCTGAAGGCTACGGCCACGAGGCCAACAGCAAGATGGCCGTGTTCGGCGCGCTCTCGCTTTACCTGAACTTCGTCAACATCTTCCAGCTGCTGCTGAGCCTCACCGGGCAGCGGGAAGAGTAACCTCCGTCCATTGCCAGAAAGGATCAATTTACATGGACCATCAGGACCGTCAGGCCATCGAGCAGCTATTCGGCAAGATCGCCCAGGTTGAGCGCCAAGCTACGCCTCCGGACGCGCAGGCGGCGGACTTCATCCGCTCGCAGATCAACCAGCAGCCTAATGCGCCCTACTACATGGCCCAGACCATCGTGGTGCAGGAGCAGGCCCTGAGCGCCGCCCAGGGCCGCATCCAGCAGCTGGAGCAGGAACTCGCCAGCCGTCCGGCCGGAGGCGGTGGCTTCCTCTCGGGCCTCTTCGGCGGCGGGCAGTCCCGTCCCCAGCCTCAGCAGCCTTACCAAGCCCAGCCGATGCACGGCATGCCACCTCACGGCGCTCCCGGCATGGGCGGCATGGCACCGGGCATGGGAGGCATGGCTTCCCGCGGAGGCGGCGGCTTCCTGGCCGGAGCCGCCCAAACCGCCATGGGTGTCGCCGGTGGTGTGATCCTCGGCAACATGATCGCCGGTGCCTTCTCAGGGGGTGATGAAGCCAAGGCCGCTGATGCCGGTCAGGCCGAGCCGCAACAGGCTGCCGGCGAGGATATTGGCGGCGATGACTTCGGCTTCGAAGAAGACATCTGATCCTGAGGCAGACGCTGCCCTATCACGGGGCCATCGCGGCGCTCCTAATCAAGCACTACGGTTCTGCCGGCGCCATACGCCGGCAGAACCCTCTCAACACGTATTCAGGAGATGAGAATGACCAAAGCCTTTATTCTTCCGGCGGCCATACTGATGGCGATGTTAACTCCGGCTATGGCACAAACCTCCTCGCCTGATACGGCCCCAACGCCACCGGCGGCCTCAAGCCCAGCCGTCACCGCTCCGGCCTCTCCCAGCACACCCTCATCAGCTGCACCAGAGGCGGGCTCCGCCACGGGCTCTACGGCGGCTACGACGACGCTGGGCTCAACCGCGCGATCCTGACAGTGGATGCGCTGGAGGACATGAATCTCGTCGGGGCGGACGGGAAGGAGATTGGCGATATCGAAGGTGTGGTGGAGAACAACGCGGACAAGAAGCAGTTCGTGGTCATCGAGCGCGGCGGCTTCCTCGGCTTCGGCGCCAAGACGATCACTGTTCCGCTGGAGAACGTCGCCGTCCAGGGCGAGAACGTGACCTTGCGCAACATGGATGTTGCCCAACTCGATGGGATGGCGGAGTTCAAGAACGACAACAATGCCTTCCGCGATCTCGACGACACCCAGCAGATCAACCTAACGCAGCAGTAATCGTCGAAGCTTCGACGGCGGCTTAGAGCCTGCTTCAAACATGGTGGACTCCTGATGTCGGCGTGAATGCGCCTTCATTGCAGGAGTCCGAACCTAAGGAGACGATGGATATGGCCAGTTTCGATGATCGCAGAGATACGTTCGAGAGGAAGTTCGCGCACGACGAGGAGCTGCTGTTCAAGGCGACTGCCCGCCGCAACAAGCTCTTCGGCCTTTGGGCTGCACAGCAGCTCGGCAAAACAGGTCCGGAGGCCGAGGCCTATTCGAAGGCTGTTGTCGTGGCGGATTTCCAGGAAGCCGGTGATGCCGACGTCATCCGCAAGGTGCGCCAGGACTTTGAGGCCGCCGGCAAGACTCCCAGCGATGCCGAGCTGGCCGGAGTTCTGTCCGGCCTGATGAATGAAGCCATCGAGCAGATCAAAGCGGGATAGAAGACTTCCTGCCCAAGACCGTTTCAGCGGGGCAAGACCCCTCAAGGTCGTTCTTACAGGATCGTTGACGAACTCTTGACACTTTCTATCGCATTGCTGCGCGCGAGCCACTATAGACAGGCCCATGCCCGACCCTTCGAGTAGTCTCTCTACCGTCGTTTCAACGGACGACGATGTGGAGCCCCGACAACGGTTTTCCGAGGTCCTGAGCGACCTCGCCAGCCGCCCCGCCTCGGCCATCAGCATTGGTGACGTGCTGAACACCTTCGGTGACCGGGCCTTTGGCGCCCTGATGCTGCTGTTCGCCGCCCCCAACGTGCTGCCGCTCCCGCTTGGCATGTCGGCGGTGCTGGGAGCGCCCCTTCTCTTCATCACGGCCCAGCTGATGCTGGGACGCTCCACCCTGTGGATGCCGCGTTTCATACGCGAACGGTCGATCTCGCGCGACTTCTTTGCCCTGCTGACGGCAAAGCTCAGTCCGATTCTGCACCGGGCGGAACGCCTCCTGCGGCCCCGGCTCGGCGTGCTGCTTCATCCGCTTCCGGAGCGGATCGTCGGCGCGGCCTGCCTGCTGCTGGCCATCATCCTGTTCCTGCCGATCCCGTTCGGCAACATTCCTCCGGCCTTCGCCATCGCAGCCTTCGCCTTAGGCATCCTGGAGCGGGATGGCCTGGCCACGCTCGTGGGCTGGCTTTCCGCCATCGGCAGCCTGCTGATCCTGGCGGCGATTTCCTCCGCGATCATCGCCGGCATCAACGCCTTTCTCAACCAGCTGTGGGTGATCCTCGGATGACAGACGCCGACGTAAACCCCGCAGCTACACCATCGCCAATCCTGGAGGGGTGCCCGCGGCACCTGACACACCGTGCTTGAACTCGGCATCGCTTTGTTTCTCATTGGCCTGAACGGTCTCTTCGCCCTGTCGGAGCTCGCCATCGTCTCCGCTCGCAAGGCCCGCCTGAAGATGATGGCCGACAACGGCCGCGCCGGAGCCGGCGCAGCTTTGAGATTGGCCGAGGAGCCAGGCCGCTTCCTGTCCACCGTCCAGATCGGCATCACCCTAGTGGGTGTCCTCGCCGGCGCCTTCTCCGGTGCGGCTCTTGGTGCCATGCTCACCGACATCATGAAGGCTCAAGGTGTGCCGGATACCGTGGCGGAGCCCTTGGGCTTCGGCCTCGTGGTCGCTGCCATCACATATCTGTCGGTCGTGGTGGGCGAGCTGGTGCCCAAGCACCTGGCGCTCAAGAATCCGGAAGGGATCGCCTGCGCCGTCGCGCCCCTGATGGCGCTGATCTCCCGGATCGCGGCCCCGGTGGTCTGGCTCCTGGATGCCTCCACCAAGCTGATCTTCCGCCTCATGGGGCAAAGCACGGAATCCGAGAGCGCTGTGACCGAGGAGGAGATCAAGACCATCGTCGCCGAGGCGGAAACGGCCGGCGTGATCGAGACCGGCGAACGCAAGATGATCGCCGGCGTCCTGCGCCTGGGCGACCGCGCCGTGCGGGGGGTGATGACGCCGCGAACCGATGTGGACTGGGTCAACATCAATGCTTCGCAGGAGAGCATCCGTCACTGCCTGATCAACTCGCCTCATTCCCGGCTCCCAGTCGCCGAGGGCCACCCCGACAACATGCTCGGCGTGGTGCAGGCTCGGGAGCTTCTGGCTGCCACGCTGCGGGAGGAGCCCCTCGACATCCGGGCCCATATCCGCAAGGCGCCGATCATCCCCGACACGCTTGATGCCCTCGACGCCCTTGAGGTGCTGCGGGAGGCCGAGGTCCCGATGGCGCTCGTCCACGACGAGTACGGCCATTTCGACGGCGTGGTGACACCAGCTGACATCCTCGACGCTATCGCAGGCGCCTTCCGGTCCGACGAGCACGAGGAGGAGCCCGAAGCGGTGATGCGCGAGGACGGTTCGTGGCTGCTCGCCGGCTGGATGCCGGCCGACGAGATGGCCGACCAGCTCGGGATCTCTCTTCCGGAGCGGCGCGACTACGAGACGGTAGCTGGCCTCGTGATCGGCGAGCTGCAGCATATGCCGGAAACGGGGGAGGCGGTGGAGACCTTGGGCTGGCGATTCGAAGTGATCGACCTCGACGGCCGGCGGATCGACAAGGTCCTGGCCTCGCGCGTCGACACCAAGGAGGCGGCCTGACCATGCGTACGCGTCTTGCTTCCCTGATCGCCGGGCTGATGCTCCTGGCGCCTTCCATGGCAACGGCGGCAACCTGCAAGCTGGAGAACGCCACCTTCCGACCGAAATATGCCGCCCAGCGCTTTGAGATCCGCAGCAGCCGCGTCGATGGCGTCACTGTGTTCGACGTGACGGTGCATAAGACCCGCGAAACCTTCCGCTTCCGCGTTGATGCCAACGAGGGCACGGGCGCGGGAACGATCACCTCCGTCCCCGATGCTGCGGGACAGGATCCGGCGATCAGGTCCAGCTTCCAGCTACTGGACGGCAAGGGTCTCAAAACCACCCCAACCGCCGAGATCGGGCATGTGTCCTTTCTTGAGCTGGGACAGGCCTTCGTCGACTTCCGCATGCGCAGGAGCCCAAATGTGGAGCCCTACACCTCGCCGCCTTCGGGCCTGTGGCACGTGACGGACTGCCGACCGGACTAGCGGCACCCCAAACTGGCAACGCGCCACTCCGAACACGGCACAATAAGGATTTCACAATGGACTTCTCCTGGATCTCCGACCCGACGGCACTGGCGGCACTGGCGACCCTGATCGTCATGGAGGTGGTGCTCGGTATCGACAACCTCATCTTCATCTCGATCCTGACCAACAAGCTGCCCGAAGCTCAGCGCTCGAAGGCCC